>JBFJKO010000006.1:0-20164 GCA_041634935.1 Nocardioides sp. | reverse complement strand
CGGCCGCGGCGTCGGGCAGGTCGATCCCCAGCCAGCCCGATCCGCCGATGTAGGCCGGCACGAAGACGCGAGGGTCGTCGAGGAGCGCCTCGCGCTCGTCGGGGTCGAGCAGCACCATGATGCTCTGCTCGTGCTGGACGTACGCGCCGTCGACCTTCACCGAGCCGCCGTAGTAGACGAAGACCTTGCCGCGCGGCTGGGTCCAGAAGGCCGGCCGACCGTGCGAGACCTTCATCGCGGCGGCGGGCAGGGCCAGGGCGAGCTCGCGCACGCGAGCCAGCACCGGGTCGTCGTCCTCGAACATCTGGGGGTGTGCCATCGCTCGATGCTAGAGCGCCGCGTGGCCTGTGGAGAGAGCCTGCGCGCGTCGGCGGCAGTCGGACACCATCGCGCCATGCTGTCGCTCCCGTCGATTGCGAGGCACCATGGAAGCCATGAGCACGTTGTCCAGCTCGCCCCGACGCCGCGGGCTCACCCGGGCCGCGCTGGAGCACACGCCCGATGACGGCAATCGCTACGAGCTCATCGACGGGGCCCTGCTCGTGACGCCGGCCCCGGGCTACCGGCATCAGCGGATCGTCGTGCTGCTCTGGCGGCTGCTCGATGACATGGCCCCACCGGACCTCGTCACGATGGTCGCGCCGTTCTCGGTGGGCCTCGCAGTCGACACCGAGGTCCAGCCCGACGTCTTCGTCGCACGGCGCGACGCGTTCACCGAGAAGGACCTGCCCAGCGCGCCTCTGCTCGCCGTCGAGATCCTGTCGACCAGCACCCGGGCGACCGACCTCGAGCTCAAGCGCGAGCGCTACGAGCGCGCGGGCGTCGCGTCGTACTGGATCATCGACCCGTACGGCGACCCCGAGGGCCCGACTCTCGTCGCGCTCGACCTCATCGACGGCGCCTACGCCACGGAGGTCACGCTGCGACCGAGCGACACCTGGACGGCGACGGCGCCCTTCACCGTGACGCTCCGCCCCGGACACCTGATCGACTAGGAGCACCGCCCCGTCCGGGTCCTGCCTCTGCGCTGAGCCCTTCGAGCGCTTCGCCCGGCGCAGGTCGATCCAGGGCACGATGGCCCTCATGACCTCCCACTCGTCTGACAGCGTCGGCGCCCGCTACGCCAGCACCCGCGCCCGACTCACCGACCTGCTCAGCGGGCTGACGGAGGCCGAGTGGGCAGCACCCGTACCGGCCTGCCCGGGGTGGCGGGTGCGCGACGTGCTGGCCCACCTCGTCGGCAACCTCGAGGACGGGGCTGCCGGCCGGATCAGCGGACCGCCGAGCCCCGCCCAGACCGACGAGCAGCTCGCGCGGCACCGTGACGACGACCCGGCCGAGCTGCTCGCCACCTGGGGCGTCGCGGCCGAGCTGGCCGAGCCGGTGCTGACCGAGGGCGAGGCGTGGCCGGCCTTCATCGACGTCCTCTCCCACGAGCACGACGTGCGCGGGGCGCTCGGCCGTCCGGGAGCACGTGAGGACGACGACCTGGTCCTGGCAGCACGGCTCGTGTCCGGCGCGATCGAGGTCGGGGACGGCCGCCGGATCGAGCTCGACCTCGCCAGCGGCGCGCCCTCCGACTCGGGCTCCGGCTCCGACCCGGACGCCTACGTCGTGTCGTTGTCGCCCTTCGAGGCGCTGCGCCTGCGCCTGGGACGTCGCAGCCTCGAGCAGGCGCGGGCCCTTCCCTGGTCACAGGATCCGTCGTCGGTGCTCCCCCACCTCTTCATCTTCGGCCCGCGCACCGAGCCGCTCGTCGAGTAGGTCGCACCCCCCTCTCCCCCGTAGGGAGGTCGGAGCCGTCTGGCAGGCTCGCACCATGAGCTCGACCCTGGGATGCATCGGACTGTCCGTCGACGACGCCGAGTCGCTCGACGCGCTCGTGGGTCGGTTGCTGCCCGCGGCCGAGGTCGTCGCGCAGGCAGGCGAGCTCGAGGCCCGGCGCTGGACCGACCCGAGTGGCGCGTCGCTCACGATGACCGTGCGCCGCAGCGGCGACGAGGAGGGCCTGCTCGTCGACCTGGTCCCGTCGTACGTCGCGCCGACCGGCAGCGGTGCGGCCCACGACGGCGTACGGCTCGGGGCCCTCGTCGGTCACGGCGACACCCTGGCGGCCGACCTCGTCGACGCCGACGGCACGCGGGTCCTGCGGATCGCCTGCGACCTGGCGCAGAGCATCGTCACCGAGGTCAGCGAGCCGCGGCCCGCCCACCTGACAGCGCTCGGCCTCGACCTCACGGTGCACGCCGACGCGGCAGCGTTCGCCGAGTCCGACGAGAGCATCCTGAGCACGCCCGGCGTCGGCCAGACGCCGGTGCGCTTCGCGACCGAGTCGTTGCTCGCCTACGGCCTCGCCGAGGACGTCACCAAGGCGCAGCCGACCGCGTTCGTCTCCGGCACGGTGCTGTCGGTGTCGAGCCAGACCTGCTCCGAGACCGGACAGGGCTTCCACACCGCGCGGCTGCGCTCCTCGGCCGGCCACGTCACGGTCTGCCTCGCCCTGAGCGACCACCCCGACCCGCCCCGGCTGGGCAACGTGCTCTCCGGCGTCTGCTACCTCGTGCTGGACGTGCCCGGGCTCTGACGACCCCTGCGGCTCAGCACCACAGGTCGCGGATGAGCTCGACCTCCACGGCCGCCTGCGCATGGCCGGCGTGTGCAGCGGGCGCCCGGGACTCGGGGTCGAGGACGTTCTTGCCGATCGCGTCCAAGGACGCCGCGTCGGGCGTGATCACGAGGTGGTCGACGCCGAGCTCGGCGAGCTGCTGACCTGCGGTGCGCAACGGCCCGGCCGACCGGTCCGACGGGGTGAGCGCCACGACCCGGGTGCAGTCGCCGACGAGGTCGGCGTTGGAGCCCGACCGCACCCCACCGTCGACGTAGAGCGCACCGTCGATCGGGATCGGCGGATAGACGCACGGCACCGCGCAGCTGGCGTTGACCGCGTCGCGCAGGCTCACCTCCGGACGCTCGGACGTCGGCCCGAACGTCACGAGCTCACCGGTCGCGACGTCCACGGCCGTCACGACCAGGTCGCGGTCGGCCCACGTCAGCCCGCCGATGCGCTTGTCGACCTGCGCATAGCGCTCCTCGATCGACGGCGTCCGCCCGCTCTCGGCACGCCGTACGGCCTTGGCCCCCAGCACCCGACCGAAGCGCGTCCGGTCGCCACGCGCCCGCAGGAGTGACAGCACGAAGGCCGCCATCGTGCCGAACCCGATCGAGGCGACGTCGACGTCGCCGTCCCCCAGGACGGCCGGCGGCAACAGCTGTCGCCTGAAGAGCTCCTCGAGCCCGATGTCACTGGTGACCTGGGCGCCGACGATCGATCCGGCCGACGTCCCGACGATGCGGTCGGCGGCCGTCAGGTCGACCCCGCGCTCGGCGAGGCCGTGGAGCAGGCCGGTCTCCCAGGCGATGCCGGTGATGCCGCCGCCCCCGAGCACGAGCCCGCGGCGCCCCGAGTCCTGGCCGTCCCGGCCGCCCGCGTCAGTCATCGTCGCGCTTCAGCTTCTCGTCGAGCCACAGCTTCATGCTGCCCGCGAACCCGGCCACGTCGTGCACGAGCTTGCCGAGCACGTCCTGACTCTGCTCGAAGGCCGCGGAGTAGCTGCTGGCGGCCTCGCGGGCGGCGTCGCTGACCTTCGCGTCGTCGTCGGTGCCACGGCGCGGGTAGCCGCCGGCGACGTAGGAGGTGTACTCGCCGGAGTCGACCCAGCGGCGCAGCTCTGCGGCCCGGACGACGGCGAAGGGGTGCGTCTGGTTCTCGACCAGCAGCAGCTTGAGCACCGAGTCACGCAGGTCGGCGGCGTCGAGGTACTCCTGGCCCTGGGCGAGGAACGCGGTGGTGTCGAGGTCGTCGAGGTGCCCGCCGCTGGCCAGCTGCATGTGCACCCGGAACGCCGTCGCCGGGTCCTGGGTGGCGAGGAGCCCGGCCCGGTCGGCGGAGAGCTCGGCCTTGCGCGACCACTCGTGCAGCGCCGCGACGATGGCGCGCACGCCGAGGGCGCCGAGCGGGATCGAGCCGAGCACGCCGGTCATCGTCAGCAGCCGCAGCAGCAGCGTCTTGTAGACCGCGTGCCCGCTGAGGGCGTGGCCGAGCTCGTGCGCGAGCACGAAACGCAGCTCCTCCTCGTCGAGCAGCTCGACCAGCGCCGAGTCGAGGATGATGATCGGCTTGTTCATGCCGATGGTCATCGCGTTGAGCGTCGGAGCGGCCGAGACGAACAGCTCGGGCACCTCCTCGGTGTCGAGCACCCGGGCGACGTCCTTGAGCATGAAGTGCAGCCGCGGGAACTGTCGCTCGTCGACGCGTACCGACGACCCGAGGTAGACCAGCCGCACCGCCCGTTCGTTGACCAGGCCCGACATCGCCTTGAGCACGGTGTCGAAACCCTTGAGCTTGCGCAGCGCGACGAGCGCCCCGCGATCGGCCGGATGCTCCCAGGCGCGCGAGCTGATGTCCGTCAGGATCGCCCGCGAGCGGGCCGGCTGCGAGGTCACGCGCCCACTGTCGCACGCCTGTCCAGACCGCAGGCCCGTCCGCGCTACAACCGCTCGGCGCCGTACTCGTCGACCGCGGTCGCCTTGACCGCCAGCCAGACCGAGCGGCCGGGGGCGAGGCCGAGCTCGACGGCGGCGTCGGGCGTGACGTCGGCGATCAGGCTCGGGCCCTCGTCGGTGGCCACCTGCACGCGCAGCGCGTCGCCGTGCCGGGAGACCGAGGCGACCTCGCCGTGCCAGCGCAGTCGCGCCGACCCGTCGGGTGCGGCCAGCGAGACCCCCACGGCCGAGGGCCGGAAGGCCCTGAGCCCCCCGCCGTCGCGCAGCACGTTGAGCCCCACGAGTCGGGCGACGTGCTCGGTGCGGGGGCGGGCGGCGACGTCGTCGGGCGCCCCCTCCTGCGCCACCGCACCGCCGTCGAGCACCAGCACGCGCGTCGCCAGCGCGAAGGCGTCGAGCGCGTCGTGGGTCACGAGCAGCGTGACGCCGGCGAACGCGCGCAGGTGCTCGGCCAGCTCGAGCCGCAGCTCGGTGGCGACCCCGACGTCGAGCCCCGAGAACGGCTCGTCCATCAGCAGCACGGCGGGCTCGGAGGCGAGCGCGCGGGCCAGGGCGACGCGCTGGGCCTGACCTCCCGACAGCTGGTGCGGGCGCCGCCCGGCGAGCGCGCCCACACCGAACCGGTCCAGCCACCGCTGGGCGACGTCGTACGACTCGGCGCGGGACGCGCCCCGACTACGCGGGCCGAAGGCCACGTTGTGCAGGGCGCTGAGGTGGGGGAAGAGCTGCTGGCCCTGGAAGGCGAGCCCGACCCGACGCTCACGCACGAGCCGGGCCGCGACGCCGGGCCCCGACCAGGTCTCCCCCGCGACCTCGACCGTGCCCACGTCGCCGAGCAGCCCGGCGACCGCGTGCAGCAGCGTCGACTTGCCGGCTCCGTTGGGGCCGAGCACGGCCACGACCTCACCCGCGGGCGCCTCGAAGCTCGCGACCAGACGACCCGGGAGGTCGAGGTCGACCCGCAGCCCAGCGGCGGGCCCCGTCGCCGGCCCGCTCACGGCACCCTCAGCCAGCGCTCGCGCAGGGCCCCGAGCACCAGCACCGACACGAGCAGCAGGATCAGGCTCAGCGTGCGCGCGACCTCGACGTCACCCTGCAGCTCGGTGTAGATCAGCGACGGCATCGTCTGGGTGGTGCCCGGGAAGTTGCCCGCGAAGGTGATCGTCGCGCCGAACTCCCCCAGCGACCGCGCCCACGCCAGCGCACAACCGGCGAGCAGCCCGGGCAGCGCCAGCGGGAGGGTCACCCGGCGGAACGTCGTCCAGCGCCCGGCACCCAGCGTCGCGGCGACCGCGTCGAGCCCGGCCCCGGTCGAGCGGAAGGCACCCTCGACGGCGAGCACGAAGAACGGCAGCGCGACGAACGCGTGCGAGATCACGACCGCGGCCGTCGTGAAGGGGACGGTGGTGCCGGTGAGCTCGCGCAACGGCCCGCCGACGAGTCCGTTGCGGCCCAGGGCGGAGGCGAGCGCGACGCCGGCGACGACGGGCGGCAGCACCAGCGGTACGACGACCAGCACACGCACCACGGCACGGCCGGGGAAGTCGACCCGCGCCAGCAGCCACGCCAGCGGGGTGCCGACGAGCACGCAGATCACCACGGTCAGCGCCGAGGTGAGGGCGCTGAGGCGCAGCGCCTCGCGCACCTGGGTCGTGCCGAGCAGCGACCAGAGGTCGCCCCAGGGCGTGTCGACGACGAGGGCGACCAGCGGGACGATCAGGAAGGCCGCGGCCAGCACGGCCGGAGCGACCAGGAGGGCCGGCGGCCGGCCCAGCGCGGCGCGCGTGGTCACGGCACACCGAACCCGGCGCGGGTGAGGATCGCGCGGCCCTCGGCGGACACGACGAGGTCGACGAACTCCCGGGCGAGGTCGGCGTCCCCGGCCTGCTCGAGCACGCCGATCGGGTAGTCGAGCACCTCGGCGTCGGCGTCGGGGACGTCGATCGTCGCGACCGCCTCGCCCGCCGCGGTGGCGTCGGTGACGTAGACCAGTCCGGCGTCGGCCTCGTCGGCGGCGACCTTCGCGAGCACCGCCTTGACGTCGGTCTCGAGGCTCGCCGGCGCGGCGTCGATGCCGGCGGCCGCGAGCAGGGTGGCCCCGACCGCCCCGCACGGCGCGGTCTCGACGCACAGCACGTAGTCGACGCCCGGGGCGTCGAGGTCGGCGAACGTGGCCAGCCCCGCCGGGTTGTCGGCGGGCACGACCAGCGTCATCGTGTTGGTGGCGAAGGTCCGGGCCCCGTCGGGCACGGCGCCCCCGGCGACGGCGTCCTGCATGGTCGCGGCGTCCGCCGTGGCGAGGACGTCGGCGGGCGCGCCCTGCACGGCCTGGGAGGCCAGCGTGGCGGAGGAGTCGAAGGCCAGCCGCACGCTCACGCCGGGGTGCGCCTCCTCGAAGGCGGCGGCCAGCTCGGTGAACGTCCCGGTGAGCGAGGCCGCGGCCAGGACCGTGAGCTCGCGGTCGCCGTCGTCCACGCCCTCGCCCTCGCCGCAGCCCGCGAGGCCGAGCGCGAGCGCTCCGCAGAGCAGCGCCGGGAGGCCGCACCTCACGGGGTCTCCACCACCACGTTGGTCGACTTCACCGACGCCACGATGCGCGAGCCCGGCTGGAGGCCGAGCTCGTCGACGGCCTCGGTGCTCAGCAGCGACACCAGGCGGTAGGGCCCGCAGATCATGTCGACCTGCGCCATCACGGTGTCCTTCTTGACGCCCACGACGATGCCGGCGAGCCGGTTGCGCGCGCTGACGGCGGCGGCGCGCGTGCCGTGACGGTCGGACTCGTCGGCGAGCGACTGGGCGAGGGCGGCCAGGTCGGCGCCGTCGATCTCGGTCGGGCCCCCTCCAGGCAGGACCGGCACCCGGCCCGAGTCGATCCACCGGCGCAGGGTGTCGTCACTGACTCCCAGCAGGTCGGCCGCTTCCGCAACTCGGTACGTCGTCACGCTCCCAGCATGCCGCATCTGCGGAAATCCGACCGAGAGTTCGGCGCGCCCACGCGCCGACTCGGCGCAGATCGGGCCGCAAGACGTGGTCAGCAGGGGGCGGCGCTCGGCCTACAGTGCGGACAGCGCGCTGTGTGTCGCGCGTCACCCGCTCCCGAACCGGAGGTCGTCATGACCCCTCCCGCCCGTCCCCCCAGGTCCCCCCTCGTGCGGGTCGCGCTGCCGCTCACGGTGGCGACCGCCGTGCTGACCGCCGCGCTCGTCCTGCCCTCCTCCGGCTCCGGCGACGCCCCTCGGCTGCGCGCCGCCGACCCGACGGCGCCGGCCCAGGCCGCCGACCCGCTCGCGCCTCACGTCGACCCCCCGGGGAGCGCGGTGCACACCCACGACCCGGCCTCGAAGAACGAGATCTCACGCGGCGGGGAGGCGGTGTCGGCCGCGGCGGCCGACCCGACGACGCCGCAGGAGCGCATCGAGGCGGCGGCGTACGTCGAGCGCGAACGCGCCCTGCCCGACCCCGAGCTGACGTCGATGTCGCTCAAGCGGGAGCGCGCCTTCCACCCGGTCAACCGGTTCGACATGGCCGGCGGCTGCTACACGCTGCGCACCGCTCGTGGCGCCTACGTCACCGAGACCGGCGACGCGATCGAGACGCGCTCGATGCCGCGTCGCAAGGCGAGCCGCTACACCTTCAAGGCCACCCGCCTCGGGGCCTACCTCCTCTACGGCAACGGTCGTGACTTCGTGGCCGGCGACCAGGGTCGCGCCGTCACCGACGCCGAGCCGAGCGGCCAGGCCGAGTGGTTCGTCAAGCGCGCCGCGGGCACCCGGATCGGGGCCGGGAAGGGCCCGAGGATCCGCCGCTACACCCTCGCGCTGCGCAACGGACGCGGGCTCACCGTCATCGACGGCACCGTGCGGACCAACCAGGACGCCAAGCCGTTCGTGGTCGAGCGGGTCAAGGGCTGTGCGAGGTTCCCCGAGGCCCGGGTCAACGTCAAGGGACGTCCCCACGCCGGCGTCAGCGACATCCAGGAGGTGCGCGGCTACGTCGACGCCCACACCCACGGGATGGCGTTCGAGTTCCTCGGCGGCGGCGCCCACTGCGGCCGGCCGTGGCACCGCTTCGGTGTCACCTACGCCCTGCGCGACTGCGTCGACCACACCGTCACCGGCGGCAACGGGGCGGTGCTCGAGGCGTTCCTGTCCGGCGAGCCCAGCCACGACCCGGTCGGCTGGCCGACGTTCAAGGACTGGCCGGCGCCCGACTCGCTGACCCACGAGGGCACCTACTACAAATGGCTCGAGCGCTCCTGGCGCGGGGGCCAGCGACTCTTCGTCAACCTCCTCGTGGAGAACAACCAGCTGTGCCAGCTCTACCCCATCAAGCGCAACAGCTGTGACGACATGGACTCCATCCGGCTCCAGGCCAAGGACATGTACCTCTTCCAGGACTACATCGACGCGCAGTGGGGCGGTCCCGGCAAGGGCTTCTACCGGATCGTGAAGACGCCCTTCGAGGCCCGCCAGGTGATCAACGAGGGCAAGCTCGCCGTCGTGATGGGCATCGAGACCAGCGTCCCCTTCGGCTGCACCTTCACCTACGTCGCCGGCGACGACGTCCCGGCCTGCACCGCCGACGACATCACCGAGCAGATCGACGAGATGCATGCCCTCGGGGTGCGGCAGATGGAGCTGGTCAACAAGTTCGACAACGCCCTCGGCGGTGTCGCCGGTGACGGCGGCGCCACCGGCATCGCCATCAACGGCGCCAACTTCCTCGAGACCGGCACGTTCTGGGACATGAAGACCTGCACGCCGGCCGACACCGAGGACTCCGACCGCCCGCAGGTCGCCTTCCCCGAGATCTCCGCGGAGCAGCAGGACGCCTTCTTCGGCGCCATCGGCACCGTCTTCGGTGGCGTCCTGCCCCCGATCCCGCTCTACCCGCCGCCGGCGCACTGCAACGACCGTGACCTCACCTCCCTCGGTGAGCACACGATCCGCGCGATGGCCGAGCGCGCGATGATCTTCGACCCCGACCACCTCAGCGTGAAGTCGCGCTCCACGGCGCTCGACGTCATCGACGAGCTCGGCTACCAGGGCGTCCTGTCGAGCCACTCGTGGTCGACCCCCGACGCCTACGCGCGCATCTACGAGGACGGCGGCTTCATCACGCCGTACGCCGGCGACTCGACCGGCTTCGTCGACAAGTGGCGTCGCCACGTCGGCTGGGCCGACGAGCGCTTCTACTGGGGCATCGGATTCGGGGCCGACATCAACGGTCTCGGCGCCCAGGGCGACCCCCGCGGGACCGACGTTGCCAACATGGTCGACTACCCGATCACCGGCCTCGGCGGCGTGCGGATCGACAAGCAGCGGGCCGGCAAGCGGGTGTGGGACATCAACGCCGACGGCGTCGCGCAGTACGGCCTCTACCCCGACTGGGTCGAGGACCTCACGAAGGTCGCCGGCGCCAGCGGCGGTCCCGCCGACGCCGAGGCGATCTTCGACGACATGGCGCGCGGCACCGAGGCCTACCTGCAGATGTGGGAGCGCGCCTACGGGATCGCTCCCGACAGCTGCCGCAACCCCGACCTGCGCCTCGAGGTCACCGAGGTCACGCGTCTCGTCCGGCGCGGCATGCCCACGACCAAGGTGCTCGCCCTGCTGGGCCAGCCCTTCGAGCGGCTCGGCTCGTCGTACGGCGTGTGCGCGCGCACCAGCACCGGGTCGACCACGATGGTGCGTGTCGACTTCTCGGCCGACGGACGCGTCACGCGGGTGCGCACCTGAGCGAAGTTACCTACGGGTAGGATCCATCTCACCCCAGGGGGAGCCTGACGGGGGCCCCGATGCCCCCCTAGGCTCGCTCCGTCCGTGGGTCGAGTCCGCGGCTAGGCAGTCCAACCGGGAGTTCATCGCATGTTCCAGATCATCGCCATCGTCCTCTCCTTGGGCCTGACGGCCTGGGCAGTCGTCGCCGTCACCATGACCGTGCGGAAGGCACTCGGCGTGATGCGCGTCGGCCAGCCGGTCGTCGGACGTCGTGACGAGCCGCTGCGGCGCACGATCACCATGTTCAAGGAGACGTTCGGGCACACCCGGATGCTCCAGTGGACCTGGGTCGGGATCATGCACTGGTTCGTCTACCTGGCCTTCATCGTGCTCTCGGCCGCGGTCGCCTCGGCCTACGTGCAGCTCTTCGACCCCGAGTTCGTCATCCCGATCGTGGGTCACTGGTATCCCGTCGAGTGGCTCTTCGAGCTCCTCGGCGTGCTCAGCACGGTCGGCATCGTCTTCCTGATCATCTACCGCCAGAAGCACCACCCGCGCAGCCTCGGTCGCAAGAGCCGCTTCTTCGGCTCGACGATGTGGCAGGCCTACTTCGTCGAGGCCTTCGCCCTCCTCGAGGGTGGCGCGATCCTCTTCATCCGCGGCGCCGAGTACAACCTCCTCCAGGCCGAGGGCGACGACTACGGCACCCGCGCGCACTTCCCGATCAGCTCCTACCTCGGCGACGCGCTCTTCTCCAACGACGTCGCGACGCTCGAGAACACCATCTACGCGATCGCCCTGTTCAAGATCGTGCTGGCGATGATCTGGCTGCTGGTGATCGCCAAGAACATCGGGATGGGCGTCGCCTGGCACCGCTTCACCGCATGGCCCAACATCTGGTTCAAGCGCGAGTCGTCGGGCCGCACCGCCCTGGGCGCCGTCAAGCCGCTCACCTCCGAGGGCAAGGTCATCACGCTCGACGACATCGACGACCTCGACGAGGACTCCAAGCTCGGCGTCGGCGCGGTCGAGGACTTCTCCTGGAAGGGCATCCTCGACTTCACCACCTGCACCGAGTGCGGCCGTTGTCAGTCGCAGTGCCCGGCCTGGAACACCGACAAGCCGCTCTCCCCCAAGCTGCTCATCACCGCGCTGCGTGACGCGACGTACGCCAAGACGCCCTACCTGCTCGCTGACGAGAGCGAGCGCGAGGCGCTGCTCGAGGGCGACACCGCCCTCAAGACCGAGGTCGAGCGCCCCCTCGTCGGCGACACCGGCGGTCGGATGGACGGCCTCGAGGACGGCGAGTGGTTCTACAACCCCTCCAACGGTGCCGCCGTGATCGACCCCGAGGTGCTGTGGAACTGCACCTCCTGCGGTGCCTGCGTGCAGCAGTGCCCCGTCGACATCGAGCACGTCGACCACATCATCGACATGCGTCGCCACGCGATCCTGGTCGAGTCGAACTTTCCCTCCGAGCTCAACGGCCTCTTCAAGGGCCTGGAGAACAAGGGCAACCCGTGGAACATGTCGGCCTCGGCCCGCATGGACTGGGCGAAGGGCCTCGACTTCGAGGTCAAGGTCGTGGGCGAGGACCTCGAGTCGCTCGACTCGGTCGACTGGCTCTTCTGGGTCGGCTGCGCCGGCGCCTACGAGGACCGCGCCAAGAAGACGACCCGCGCGGTCGCCGAGCTGCTCGACATCGCCGGCGTGAGCTTCGGCGTCCTCGGCAACGGCGAGACCTGCACCGGCGACCCGGCCCGACGCGCCGGCAACGAGTTCGTCTTCCAGGGCCTGGCCCAGCAGAACGCCGAGACGTTCAAGGAGTACAAGGTCAAGAAGGTCGTCTCGACCTGCGCCCACTGCTTCAACACGCTCAAGAACGAGTACAAGGAGTTCGGCGTCGAGCTCGAGGTCGTCCACCACACCCAGCTGCTCAACCGCCTCGTGCGCGAGGGCAAGCTGACCCCGGTCAAGGACGGCGCGGGTGCTCAGAAGCGCTCGATCACCTACCACGACCCGTGCTACATCGGTCGCCACAACGGCGTCTACACCCCGCCCCGCGAGTTGCTCGAGATCCTGCCCGGCGCGGAGTTCGTCGAGATGGAGCGCAACTCCGAGCGGTCCTTCTGCTGCGGCGCCGGCGGCGCGCGCATGTGGATGGAGGAGAACATCGGTGAGCGGATCAACATCAACCGCACCAAGGAGGCCGTCGAGACCGGCGCCGACCAGATCGCGGTCGGGTGCCCCTTCTGCCGGGTGATGCTCTCCGACGGCCTCACCATGCAGCAGTCGAAGGGCGAGGCGCGCGAGGAGGTCGAGGTGCTCGACGTCGCGCAGATGCTCCTGGCCTCGGTCAAGGGCGAGCAGGCCACCAAGCTGGCCCCCGGTGCCGGGGCTGCTGCTGCGGCGGCGGCGCCCGCCGCCAAGGAGTCCGCCCAGGAGTCGGTGGAGACCAAGGCCGAGCCCGAGCCCGGCGACGTGACGCACGCCGACGACGACAACACCGTCACCGCGACCGAGGACGCCGGCCCGCTGGCCAAGGCCTCGGGAGGCTCGTCGTTGTTCGACGACGCCGCTGACACCCAGGGCGAGACCGCCACGAAGGAGAAGGCCCCCGCCGAGGAGGCCGCGGCTGCCAAGCCCGCCTCCTCCGGAGGCTCGCTCTTCGACGTCGGTGGCGACGCCCCGGCCGAGACGGAGGCCCCCGCGGCCGAGGCGACGTCCGAGCCCGCCCCGGAGAAGGCTGCCGAGTCCGACAGCCTCGGTGGTGGCTCGCTCTTCGACGTGGTCGGCAAGGAGGACCCGAAGTCCCAGCCCGCACCGGCCGAGGCGGATGCCCCGGAGGCAGCAGCCGAGCCGGAGACCGAGACCGCCGACGCGAAGCCCGCCGAGGCGAGCACGGACCTCGGTGCCGGTGGGTCGCTGTTCGACCTCGAGGCTCCAGCCGAGCCCGAGAAGGCCAAGGCGGCCGAGCCCGAGAAGGCTGCCGACCCGGCGCCGACCGAGGCAACGTCGGAGAAGAGCGCCCCCGTCGAGGCGTCTGCTGAGCCGGCGTCCGACAGCGCCCCGGCGGAGGTCGACCTGAGCTCGGGTGGTTCGCTCTTCGACATCGAGGCGCCCGCCCAGCCGGAGCCGGCGAAGGCCGCTGCCGCGCCCGAGCCCGCGAAGGCCCCGGAGCCCGAGGTCGCCGAGACCACCACGGCGCCGGAGGCGCCGGAGCCCGAGAAGCCCACGGAGCCCGAGCCGGCTGCCGCCCCGGTCGCCGACCTCGGCAGCGGGGGCTCGCTCTTCGACATCGCCGCCCCCGCGCAGGCGGCGCCCTCGAAGCCCGCTCCCACGGAGCAGGCCGAGACGTCGGAGCCCGCGGTCGCTGCGGAGCCGGTGAAGGCCGAGGGGTCGTCGAGCTCCTCGCTCTTCGACGTCGCCTCGCCCGACAACGCCGACGCCGCCGCTGACGCCGCTGAGACCACGGCGGAGACCACCGCGGACGCGACCTCGACCGAGGCCGAGCCGGAGCCCGAGGCCCCGACCGAGGCCCCGGCCGAGGCCCCGGCCGAGGCTCCTACCGAGGTCCAGGACGAGGACGAGCCCCAGGTCGAGGCCGAGGACGAGGACGAGAAGAAGCCCGAGGCGGAGAAGCCCGCCGCCCCGGCGCCGAAGAGCAGCGGCGAGGCCCACGAGCCCCGCACCGATGCCGACATCAGCGAGGCGGGATCGCTCTTCGATCTCTGATCACGCACCGCACCAGCCACGACGCCCGGACCCCACGGTCCGGGCGTCGTGGCGTCTCATCGCACCCGGCCGCCGCGCAGCAGCGTGCGTCGTAGATTGGGTGCTCGGGCTGCGGAGGCGAGATGGAGCACGAGGAGTACGTCACGGCGCGCCACGCGCGCCTGGTGGAGCACGCCATCGAGCTCGGGTGGCCCGAGGCGGACGCGCCGGCCCTCGTCGCCGAGGTGCTCGAGGCCCAACGTTCGGAGATCGCCCGGTCCGACGACCCCGACCCCGCCGTGCGCGAGGCCCTCGCGCGCCGGGTCCTCGGCAAGCCCGAGCCGCGCAACAGACCCTGGACCCTGATCGCGGTCGTCACGGTGGTGGTGCTCGCGCTCGGCCTCGTCTGGGCCTGGCAGCAGCAACCACCCACCCTGGTGCCCTCGGTCTTCGCCCACGACGCCGACACCGCCACCCGCACGCTCGAGGACGCCGGCTACCGGGTCAGGGTGGAGACGGTCGACGCGTGCGAGCCGCGTGGCCTGGCGCTGAGCAGCGAGCCGGCGGCGGGGAGCGAGCACGGTCGCGGCGAGGAGGTCCTGCTGCGCAGTGCGATCCCCGCCGGGCCGGCCTGCCTGGCGATCTACGGGTTCCGCTCCGACGCGTGGGAGTTCGTGGCGTTCGCGCGAGGTGGCGCGGCGCCGCCGTTCGCTCGCCAGGTGCGCGTGTACGTCGACGGCGTGCTCGCCGCACGTCTCACCGATGACGCCGCGAGCGACCGGGCGTCCTGGGACGCCGCCCTGGCTCCGCTCGAGGAGGTCGCCTCCCGGCTCGCCCCGACCTCCACCGGGATGCCCCGGATCGTGGTCGACTCCCTCGTCCCGCCCCCGTCCCGGTGCGGTGTCGACACCCCCGCGTCGCTCGTCGACCGGATCGCCCTGCGCGTGTCGGTGGACCCGTCACCGGACGGCGGCGACGCGCCGTGCCCGGTGACGGCCGACCTCTACACCGACGACCTCAACCGGATCGAGGCCGTGGCGCTGCACACGGACCCCTCGGACGCGACCGCACCACGGTGACATCACATCTCTCTTGACGTGACATCATCATGGTGTCACGATGGTGCGCATGGACATCACCCCGTACGTCGACCACCTGCGCCGTGACCTCGTCGCCGCTGCCGAGGGTGCCGGCGACGAGCTGCGCCAAGCCGCCGAACGGCTGGGCTTCGCGCTCGACCCTGCCGCCAGGCTCGCCCTGATGGAGGCGATCAGCCAGGCGTGCGCCGAGATCACCGCTGCCATGCCGGCCGGTGGCGTCGACGTACGACTCGACGGACGTGACCTGGCCTTCGTCGTGGACGCTGCCCCCACGCCTGCACCGCAGCCGGCACCACCGCCGGACCCCGCGGACGACGACGACGCCGACGGTGCCATGACGGCCCGCGTCACCCTGCGCCTGCCCGAGTCGGTCAAGGCCCGGGCCGAGGAAGCGGCGGCCGACGCCGGCCAGTCGCTCAACACGTGGCTCGTGGGCGCCGTGCGCGCCGCCACCCGCCCCGGGGCGATCAACGTCGACCTCGACCTCTCCAGCCTCAGTCGGCACCTCGGCGACGCCTTCCCGTTCGGGGGCACCGGGCGCGGCCACAACAGCACCCGTCGGATGACCGGCTGGGTCTGACCCCGGCCACGCACTCCCTGACCCACTGACCCACCGGCCCACCGACCCGGGTCCGGCCCCCCGGCCGGTCCCGCGGACGAGCACACCCGCGTGCACCCCACCCGTTCCTACCCCAGGCCCAGGAGGCCGTCATGAGCAGCAGCACCGAGAGCACCCGCCAGTTCGAGGCCGTCGGCCCCCTCCACCTCCACGTCGAGAACGGGCGCGGCACGGTGGAGGTGACGTCGACCGACACCGACGAGGCGTCCGTCCGCGCCGACGGCCCCGAGGCCGACGACGTCCGGGTCGAGCTCGACGGCGACCGGCTCGTCGTGGTCGTCCCCGAGCGGCGCGGCGGCTTCCTGGCCGGGACCCGCCGCATGGACCTCGCCATCACGGTGCCGCGACACAGCGAGCTCACGGCCAAGCTCGGCGGCGCCGACCTGGTCGGCACCGGCGAGCTCGGTGCGACGTCGGTGCGCAGCGGGTCGGGCGACGTCTCGCTGGACCTGCTCTCGGGTCCGACGCAGGTCGAGACCGGGTCGGGCGACGTGCGCCTGCACCACGTCGACGCTCCCCTGCGCATCAAGAGCGGGTCGGGCGACGTGAGCATCACCCGTTGCGCCGCCGAGGTCACCGTCTCCACCGGGTCCGGCACCGTCGAGATCGGCGAGTGCCGGGGTGCCACCGCGGTCAAGACCGGGTCGGGCGACCTACACATCGGCCACGCGCACACCGACGTCGGCCTCAGCACCGGGAGCGGCGACCTCCTCGTCGACCGCGTCACGGCCGGTCGCATCCAGCTCAAGGCCGCGTCCGGCGACCTCCGCGTCGGCGTCCCGGCCGGCATCCCGGTGTGGACCGACGTCTCCACGGTCACCGGCCGCGTCACCTCGACGCTCGAGGGAGCCGGTCAGCCCGAGCCCGGGGCGGACTTCATCGAGATCCGCGCCCACTCCATCAGCGGCGACGTCGAGCTCCAGCAGCTCTGACCCCGCCCGCCACCACACACCAACAGCCACCAACAGCCACCACCAGCCACCACCAGCCAGGAGGACCCCATGGACGACCAGCCCACCCTGCTCCCCTACGAGGCGCGCCAGGTCATCGACCAACGGCTGCGCACAGCCGCCTCGGCACGCGCCGTGCGCCGCACCCGCGCACCCGGCGGCCGTCGTCACCGACTGGCCGAGCAGCTGCGCTCGGTCGCCGAGCGGCTCGACACCTGAGCGACCCGTGGCTCGACGGGTGCCGTACGCCGCGACCGGCCGGCGGTCACGGCGTACGGGCGTTGCGGCTCACGACCCGCGGTGACGCCGGACGACTAGCGCCGGTGACGCTCCCCGCCCAGGACGCCTGCGTCGAAGGCCTTCAGCACCGACGCCTGGTCGGCCTCGGTCAGGTCCCCGTCGGCGACGGCCACGTCGAGCCGCTCCGCGAGGGCAGCGCGGCCGGCGGCCTGCCGCTCCTCGGTCAGCGACTCGAAGGCCGCGGTCACCTCCTGTGCCGAGACGCCCAGCTCGTCGGCGAGCGCTGCGACCAGCTCGGCCTGACGCTCCGCGTGCTCGGCCTCGGTCGGCCGGGTCCGCTCGCCGTCCGCCTCACCGTCGTCGGAGCGCTGCTGCTCGCGCACCGCCGAGAAGGCGTCGGCCACGACCGTCTCCTCGAGGTCGAGGGCCTCGGCGAGACCTGCGGCCAGGTCGCCGCCCCCACCGCGCCCTTCTCCGCCGCGGCCTTCTCCACCACGACCGTGGCCCCGGCCGTCCGACGGCCGCTCGCCCGCCGTGGCCGCTGCCGACGCCGAGCTGTCCTGCGTGGTCGTGCCGTCCTCGGCGCCGGCCAGTCCGACGCCGCCCACGGCGATGCCGACCCCGGCGACGGAGAGGGCTGCCGCCGTGCCCGCCTTGCGGAAGATACTCATGACTCGCTCCTCGTGCCGGTCTCCCGGCCTCGGACCTCGTTGGTCGAGGTCGTCTGCCGTCGACGGTGCCCCCACAGGCTGGCCGCGGGGTGGGCGCAGTCTGTGCGCGAGGTGTGAGCCGGGCGGTCCGCTCAGATGGGGGTGCGGTGGAAGCTCTGGAACGAGCGGGACGGCGTGGGCCCGCGCTGCCCCTGGTAGCGCGAGCCGTACTTCGCCGACCCGTAGGGGTGCTCGGAGGGCGAGGAGAGCCGGAAGAAGCAGAACTGGCCGATCTTCATGCCGGGGTAGAGCTTGATCGGCAGCGTGGCGACGTTGGCCAGCTCGAGCGTCACGTGACCGGAGAAGCCGGGGTCGACGAAGCCGGCCGTGGCGTGGGTGAGCAGCCCGAGGCGCCCCAGCGACGACTTGCCCTCGACGCGCGCGGCGACGTCGTCCGGCAGCGTGACGACCTCGTAGGTCGAGCCGAGCACGAACTCGCCGGGGTGCAGGATGAACGGCTCGTCACCCTCGGGCTCGACCATCCGGGTCAGGTCGGACTGGTCGGCCGCCGGGTCGATGTGGGGGTAGCGGTGGTTCTCGAAGACGCGGAAGAACCGGTCGAGGCGCACGTCGATCGACGACGGCTGCAGCATGCCGGGGTCCCACGGCTCCAGGGCGATCCGCTGGGCGTCGATCTCGGCGAGGATGTCGCGGTCTGACAGGAGCACGCTCGCACCCTATCCGGCACCCGGCCCCTCGCGACGACCGTCCTCCAAGGAAGATGGCCACATGCCCTACCGCCGCTACGTCGCCCTCGGCGACTCGTTCACCGAAGGTCTCGGCGACCCGGACCCCGCGCGGCCCAACGGGGTCCGCGGCTGGGCCGACCGGGTCGCGGAGGTGCTGGCGCGCGACGTGCCCGACTTCGGCTACGCCAACTTCGCGATCCGCGGCCGCAAGCTGCGTGGCGTCCTCGACGAGCAGCTCGAGCCCGCGCTCGCCCTCGACCCAGACCTGGTGACCGTCTACATCGGGGCCAACGACATCCTGCGCCCCAGCGTCGACCTCGACACCCTCGTCGAGGAGTACGACGCCGCGCTGGCCCGGCTGGCCGCCACCGGCGCGCGACTCCTGGTCTGGACGGCGTTCGACCCGGGCGGCAGCGCCACCTACCGGCTGCTGCGTGGCCGCTTCGCGCTCTACAACGAGCTCGTGCGCGAGAGCGCCGACCGCCACGGCGCGACGATCGTCGACTTCTGGCGGCTGCGGGAGTACCGCGACTGGCGCCTGTGGGACGCCGACCGCATGCACATGGGCCCGGCCGGCCACCAGCGGATGGCGATCGAGGTGCTCGACACCCTCGCCGTCGACCACGACCTGCAGCCCCTGCCCCTGCCCGACCTGGTGACCCCGGGCCGGGTCGAGTCGCTGCGCACCCACGCCGAGTGGCTGCGCACCTCGGCCGCGCCGTGGGTGCACCGCCGCGTCACCGGCCGGTCCTCCGGCGACGGGCTGGCGCCGCGCTACCCGTCGTACGCCCGGCCGGACGACGTCACGGCGGCGACACGTAGCTGAGGTCCGAGCCGGTCAGCACGAGGTGCAGGCCGTCGTCCTCGACGCGCAGCCCCTCGAGTCGGACGTCGAACGGGATGCCCTGGAGCGGTACGGCGACCCCGAGCAGATCGTCGAGCACGCCCGACAACGCCCCGGTCACGTCGGCCGCGCCGTTGACGGTGAACTCGCTCAGGCTCAGCGCGCCGTCGACGATCGCCGGCTCGATGGTGAGGGACGGCTCGACCTCCTCCCCCAGCACCGTGAAGGTCCGACTCGCCCGCAACCGGCCGTCGCCGTCCGCGACGAGCTCGAGACCGACGACCCGGCCGAGGTCGGCCAGGGAGATCAGCGCGTCGGCCCGGGCACGGCCCACGTCGATCCGGGTGAAGTCGCGCGAGGTCCTCACCCGTCGCAGCGTGACGTCGAGGCGTGCCAGGCGCAGGTCGGACGCGGCTGATCCGGCGTCGCCGGTCAGGGGCACCTCGCGCAGGGACACGTCGACCCGGTCGTAGCGACCCTCGACCAGCTGGTCGAGGAACGGGAAGCCGTCGATACTGACCTCCGGTCGCTCGCTGAGCCCCTGCGACTGCTGCAGCGAGTCGCCGGCGATGCGCTCGGCGACCAGCACGCCGCCGCGGTCGAGACCGACCACCAGCAGGGCCAGCACGACGAGCGTGAGCGCCAGCTTTCTCATCCGCTCCCCCTCGCCGTCGTCGAACCGCCGGGTCGATCCTCGCAGGCGGTGCCTGAGCGGGTAGCATGCTCCACGGCCGACCGGGACGACCTTCCGGCGGTCAGTGCGGATGTAGCTCAGCTGGTAGAGCGCGACCTTCCCAAGGTCGATGTCGCGAGTTCGAATCTCGTCATCCGCTCCAGAATTCCCCGGTTCGCCCCTCCCCGCGACCCTCCGGCGATCTAGCCTTGGCTCCAAGCGCGGCTGGTGTGGCCCGCGCACGTCTCCGGGAGCTCCGCATGCGTCGTCGCCTTCTCGTGTTGTTGACCGTCCTCGCCACCTGCCTGGGAACCGCCCTGGTCACCGTGCCCGCGCGCTCCG
>JBFJKO010000005.1:0-21369 GCA_041634935.1 Nocardioides sp. | reverse complement strand
CGGGGTGCGAGCGCCAGCGAGCGACCGGCGTATCGAGACGTGGTCGTGAGGGTTGCGGGGGCATCTCGATAGGCCGGCCTGGCGACTTCGTCGCTTCGGCCGGCTACTCGATGACCAGGGCGGGGCGGTCCCGTGGTCGTCGAGTAGTCGGGGTGCGAGCGCCAGCGAGCGACCGGCGTATCGAGACGCAACAGTGAGGGTCGCGGAGGCATCTCGATAGGCCGGCCTGGCGACTTCGTCGCTTCGGCCGGCTACTCGATGACCGAAGGCGCTCGGTCGGCTGCTCGATGACCAAAGGTGCTCGGTCGGCTACTCGATGACCAGGGGCGCTCGGCCGGTTGCTCGATGACCCGGGGCGCTCTCAGGCGGGGCAGGCGTCCTGGAGGTAGGCGTCCATCTCTTCCAGGTCGGGCTCGGCGGCGTTGGCCGGGTCGGGCGCGGTGTCGACGTCCACCTCGGGGACGGCGGAGAGGCCGGCCAGGGCGCCCTCGACGAGCTGGTCGAGGGCGGCGCGGGCGCCGTCGGTCATGGCGGCCGGGGTCGGCATCTCGAACATCGTGGCGGCGGCGTCGACCAGGGCCTCACCCGTGGCCTGGTCGACCTCGGCGGTGAAGGACGACGAGGCGTCGGCGAAGTCGAGGAAGGAGGTGCAGAACTCCTCGGCCGTCGGTGTCGGCGCAGGCGTGCTCGCCGTCGGCGTCGGGGTGGGTGCCGCCACGTCGTCCCCGGAGCTGCAGCCCGTGAGGAGTGCGGCCGCGAGGGCGAGGGCGGTGACGGCAGAGCTGCCAGTGCTGCCAGGGGCGGGGGTCAGGGCCACGCCAAGATGCTAGTGGGGCGCGCCCGACTCACATGTGGGTGCCGCCGTCGACCCGGATCTCGGTGCCGGTGATGTAGGCGCCGTCGTCGCTGACGAGCATCGCCACCACCCCGGCGATGCTGGCGGGGGAGCCGAACTTCCCCTTGCCCAGGGTCGGCATCAGCTTGGCGAACTTGTCCCAGTCGACGTCGGCGGGGAGGTTGGCCGGCGTCGAGCCGGTGATCGCGGTCTCGATGCCGCCGGGCACGACGCTCACCGCGCGCAGGCCGCGGTCGGCGTACTCGAGGGCGATCGCGTGGGTGAACGACATGATCGCGCCCTTGGTCGCCGAGTAGGCCGACATGTAGGGGTGGGCGAAGAAGGCCGAGGTCGAGGAGAAGTTGACGATCACGCCGCCGTGCGGCGACTCGAGCAGCGACGGGATCGACTCGCGCGTCATCAGGAAGGTGCCGGTGAGGTTGACCGAGATCAGTCGGTTCCAGCGCTCCAGCGACATCTCGTGGGTGTGGTCGCCGTAGTGGATGGCGGCCGCGTTGACGACGGCGTCCAGTCCCTCGCGCGCCGAGGTGACGGTCGCGACGGCGGCTCGCACCGACTCCTCGTCGGAGATGTCGACCGCCCCGGTCACGAGCCGGCCGCCGGCGTCGCCCAGTCCCTCGGCGGCGACCTCGTCGGCGAGGCCGGCCAGGCCCTCCGGCGCGACGTCGAGGGCGGCGACGTAGGCGCCCTCCCGCGCGAGTCGCAGGGCGGTGCCGCGGCCGATGCCCGATCCGGCCCCGGTCACGATGATGGTTCGGTTCGTCAGTCTGTCCACGGCGGTGACGCTAGTGGGTCGCGGCCGTGTCCGTCCTGACATTCAGCTGGTGGTCACTCGCCCGTCCTCGACCCGCCACCGCTCGTCGAGTCGTACGGCGTCCAGCAGGCGCCGGTCGTGCGAGACGAGCAGCAGCGCCCCGGCGTAGGCGTCCAACGCCTCCTCGAGCTGCTCGATCGCGGGCAGGTCGAGGTGGTTGGTGGGCTCGTCGAGCACGAGCACGTTGACGCCGCGGGCCTGGAGCAGCGCCATCGCCGCCCGCGTGCGCTCGCCCGGCGACAGGGCGCCGACGAGGCTGGCGACCTGGTCGGCCTTGAGTCCGAACTTCGCCAGCAGGGTCCGCACCTCGGCCGGTGTCATCGCCGGCACCGTCGCCTCGAACGCGTCGCCGAGCGTGGCGTCGTCCGGCAGCACCGAGCGCGCCTGGTCGATCTCGCCGACCGCCAGCGACGCCCCGAGCGAGACCCGGCCCTCGACGGGGGCCTCGTGGCCGAGCAGCAACCGCAGCAGCGTCGTCTTGCCGGCGCCGTTGGGCCCGACGATGCCGACCCGGTCACCGGCGTTGACCTGCACCGACACCGGTCCGAGGGTGAAGTCGCCGTGGCGGACGACGGCTCCGTCGAGCGCGGCGACCACGGTGCTCGAGCGCGGTGCTGCCGCCACGCGGAACTGCAGCGTCCACTCCTTGCGGGGCTCCTCGACCTCCTCGAGGCGGGCGATGCGCGACTCCATCTGGCGCACCTTCTGCGCCTGCTTCTCCGACGACTCCGCCTGCGCCTTGCGGCGGATCTTGTCGTTGTCGGGGCTCTTCCTCATCGCGTTGCGCACGCCCTGCGAGCTCCACTCGCGCTGGGTGCGAGCACGCCCGACCAGGTCGGCCTTGCGGTCGGCGTACTCCTCGTAGGCCTCGCGCGCGTGCCGTCGCGCCACCGCGCGCACTTCGAGGAACGAGTCGTAGCCGCCGTCGTAGACGGCGACCTGCTGCTGGGCGAGGTCGAGCTCGACGACCCGGGTGACGCACCGCGCCAGGAACTCCCGGTCGTGCGAGACGAGCACGACGCCGGCGCGCAGGCCCTGCACCCAGTCCTCGAGCCGGGCGAGCCCGTCGAGGTCGAGGTCGTTGGTCGGCTCGTCGAGCAGCACCACGTCGAACCGGCTGAGCACGAGTGCCGCGAGGCCGACCCGTGCGGCCTGACCGCCCGAGAGCGAGGTCATGAGTGCGTCGGCCCCGGTCTCGGCGCCCAGCCCGAGGTCGGCGAGCACGCCCGGGATCCGGTCGTCGAGGTCGGGCGCGCCGCTGGCGAGCCAGTGGTCGAGGGCGACGGCGTACGCCTCGTCGGCTCCGGGGACCTCGGAGCCGAGGGCGGCCGCGGTCGACTCCAACGCCTCGGTCGCCGCGGCCGCGCCCGTACGGCGGGCGAGGTAGGCCGCGACCGTCTCGCCCTCGAGACGCTCGTGCTCCTGCGGCATCCAGCCGACGAAGGCATCGCTCGGGGCCGTGGACACCGTGCCGGCGAGCGGTGTCGCCGACCCGGCCAACAGGCTCAGCAGCGTCGTCTTGCCGGCACCGTTGGCACCGACGACGCCGATCACGTCGCCCGGGGCGACCGTCAGGTCGAGGGACTCGAAGAGGGTGCGGTGGGCGTGTCCCCCGGACAGGCCCTTGGCGACCAGGGTGGCACTCACGAGATCATCCTAGGAGGCCCGTCGCGGTGCCCTACCCTCGCGAGGTGCCCCCGACCACACCCCCACGTCTCAGCCTGCGCAAGCGACTGCTCCACCGCGGCGTGCAACGGGCCTGGGCCTGGCTCGACCGGACGGGCGAGATCGTGCCCGGCACCGAGGCGGCCGAGGCGTTCGGCAGCTTCGGCGAGGCCAGCTGCATCGGGTTCCCGACCGCGACGCTGATGAACGTCGGGTCCATCCACCTCGGCGAGCGCACCCTGGTCGGTCGGCAGTCGACGCTGTCGGTCGGCTACGGCCCCGGCGAGACGCACCTGCCGTCCCACGCGCTCGTGATCGGCGACCGGTGCGTCATCGGCGCCCGCGCGGCGATCACGGCCCACTCCTCGATCACCATCGGCGACGACGTGTGGTGCGGCCAGGACGTCTTCATCTCCGACGCCGGGCACGGCTACCAGGAGCTCGAGACCCCGATCGGGCGCCAGCTCGGCGAGCACCACCCGGTCACCATCGGCTCCGGCACCTGGATCGGCCACGGCGCGATCATCCTGCCCGGCACGACCATCGGTGAGAACGTCGTCGTGGCGGCCGGCTCGGTGGTGCGCGGCACCGTCGAGGACCGCGCCGTCGTCGGTGGTGCGCCGGCTCGGGTGATCCGCCGCTACACCGAGGGGATCGGCTGGGTCACCGCCGAAGGTGACGTGCGCCCGGTGCTCGCCCCGCTCGACCACGACTTCGACCACCAGGCCAACGCCGGCCTGCGACCGCAGCCCGGCCGCCACTGACGCGATCACCCGGCCGGGTGGAGCATCCGGGCGTCGGCCGCGCCTAGCGTCGACGACATGCGCCACGACTACGACGTCCTGATCGTCGGCGGTGGCATGACCGCCGACGCCGCTGCGAAGGGGATCCGGGAGCAGGGTTCGGAGGCCTCCATCGGCATCGTCGGCGAGGAACCGACCGCCCCCTTCCCGCGCCCCGCGCTGTCGAAGAAGCTGTGGACCGACCGCGAGTTCTCCCGCGACGACGCCGCCTTGGAGACCGAGAAGGAGACCGGCGCCCACCTGCACCTCGGCTCGCCGGTGGTCTCGGTCGACGCCGACGCCCGCACGGTCACGACCGAGGCCGGCGACGTCTTCGGCTACGACCGCCTGCTGGTCGCCACCGGCGGTCACCCGCGCCGCATCGACGGTCTCGAGCCGTCCGACCGGGTGCTCTACTTCCGCACCCTCGCCGACTACGAGGTGCTGCGCGCGCATTCCCGCGCGAAGCCCGAGGTGGTCGTCGTCGGCGGCGGCTACATCGGCAGCGAGATCGCCGCCGCGCTCCTCGGCCACGGCTGCCCGGTCACGATCGTGCACCCCGACGCGGTGCTCGGCGGGTCGATGTTCCCCGACCCGGTCGCCCGGCGCTTCGAGACCCTCTTCGACGAGGCCGGTGCCCGTCGGGCGCCCGGGCTGAAGGTCACGTCGGGGGAGGAGCACGACGACGGCGTCGTGCTCCATCTGTCCGACGGCTCCTCGCTGCGCGCCGACCTCGCGGTGATCGGTCTCGGGATCGAGCCGGCCGGTGACGTCGTGGACGGCGTCGTACGGCGCTCCGACGACGGGGGGATCGTGGTCGACGAACGCCTGGCGACCTCGGCGCCCGACATCTACGCCGCCGGCGACGTGGCGGAGTACCCCGACGCGATCCTCGGTCGGACCCGCGTCGAGCACGTCGACAACGCCACCACCATGGGGGCAACGGTCGGCCGCATCCTCGGCGGCTCGGACGAGGTCTACGACCACACGCCGATGTTCTACTCCGACGTGCTCGACCACGGCTTCGAGGCCGTCGGCACGCTCGACTCCTCGCTGGAGACCGTCGTCGACGAGGTCGACGGCTTCGGGACGGTCGTCTACTACCTCGACGACGACGCCGTTCGCGGCGTCCTGCTGTGGGACTGCGACGGCGGGGTGGACGACGCCCGCGCGCTCCTGGCGCGCGGCGGCCGACCGGCCGATCCCGAGGAGCTGCGCGGCTCCATCGGCTGACCGCTCAGGTGCCGCAGTAGGTCGTGTAGCGGCCGAACGAGTCGGGGGCCGGCTCGGCGTACCGTTCGAGCCCGGGACGCTCCTCGAACGGGTGCGCCAGCACCTCGCCGAGTCGCTCGAACGGCGCCAGGTCACCCGCGGTGGCTGCGGCCAGTGCCTCCTCGACGAGGTGGTTGCGGGGGATGTAGACGGGGTTGACCCGGTCCATCACCTCGGCGTCAGGACCGAGCGCCAGCCACCGCCGCGCCCAGGCGTCGAACCCGGCGACGTCGAGCACCTCGTCTCGGGCGGGTGCGAGGTCACCCCGTGCGCCCCGGCCCAGGGCCCGGAACAGCCGGGTGTGGTCGGCCTGACGCGCCATGAGGACGAGGAGGTCCTCCACGAGAGGTCCGACCTCGGCAGCGGGCACGTCCGGGACCCCGAGTTTGGCCCGCATGCCGGCCGCCCAGGCCGTGGCGTACTGCTCGCGGAACCCGCCGAGTGCCTCGACGGCGATCTCGACGGCGCGGTCCTGCTCGTCGGCCAGCAGCGGCAGCATCGCCTCGGCGAGTCGGGCGAGGTTCCACTCCGCGACGGTCGGCTGGTTGCCGTAGGCGTAGCGGCCGTCGGCGTCGATCGAGCTGAAGACGGTCGCGGGGTCGTGGACGTCGAGGAAGGCGCACGGGCCGTAGTCGATGGTCTCGCCCGAGATCGTCATGTTGTCGGTGTTCATCACCCCGTGCACGAAGCCCAGGAGCATCCAGTGCGCGACCAGCCCGGCCTGGGCGGTGACGACCGCCCGGTAGAGGGAGAGGTGACGCTCCTGCTCGGTGCCCCCGTCGAGGTGGGGGTAGTGGCGCGCGATCGCGTGGTCGGCGAGCCGACGCAGGGTGACGTGATCGGACTCGTCGAGCGCCCGGGCGTACTGGAAGGTGCCCACGCGCAGGTGGCTGGCGGCCACCCGGGCGAGGACGGCGCCGGGAAGCGGCACCTCACGACGCACCGTGACCCCGGTGGCCGTCACGGCCAGGGCGCGGGTCGTGGGGACGCCCAACGCGTGCATCGCCTCGCACATCGTGTACTCGCGGAGCATCGGACCCACGGCGGCGAGACCGTCGCCGCCGCGGGCGAACGGCGTACGACCCGAGCCCTTGAGGTGGAGGTCGCGCACGCGCCCGTCGCGGTCGGTCACCTCGCCGAGCAGGAGTGCACGACCGTCGCCGAGACGCGGCGAGTAGCCCCCGAACTGGTGACCCGCGTAGGCCTGGGCGACCGGCTCGGTGCCCTCGGGCAGGGTCGTGCCGACCAGCAGTCCCAGCCCCGGCACGGTGCGCAGGGCCTCGGGCTCGAGCCCGAGCTCGGTGGCCAGGGCCTCGTTGAGCGCGAGCAGCCGGGGCGCCGGGGCCTCGGCGGCGCGCCACGGCAGAGCGAGTGTCGGGAGGTCGTCGGCGAAGGCGTGCGCGAGCCGGCCGGACTGGCCACTGGTCTGGACCGTGTCAAACGAAGTCACGACATCAGGCTACGCCGGGGGGTACGGTGCACCCGGGGAGCGAACGATGAAAGGTGTTCGGAACATGCCCGAAATTGAGCTCGTCGACGCTTCCAGCCTCCACCGGTGGGAGCGGATCCTGCGCGCGACCATGCTCGTCGCCCTCGGGTCGCTGCTCGCTGCGTCCGTGGTCATCGTCGTCCGACCCACCCTGGGCAACGCCCCCGCGCCCTACGCCTACGTCGCCCCACAGCCGTCGTCGCTGCCTGCACTGCCGCTGCGCCTGCCTCTCGTGGAGGTCAGTCCGGAGGTGCTCGCGGGCCTGAAGGTCGCCCGCGCGGAGTCACGCAAGGCCGAGCGTCGCTCGGAGCGTCGCAGCGAGCGCCGTGACCAGCGCAAGCAGCGTGAGCAGAAGTCCGGCGCGACCACCGACGCCACCACCGACGTGCGCGACGCCGGTAACGGCAGCACCGCGACCGTGTCGGTGCAGCCCTCCCCGGGTGCCTCGCCGAGCCCGGTCAGCGGTCCGCGCGAGCCGGAGCCGGCCCCGGCGCCGGTCCCCGCACCGCAGCCCGTGAGCACCGAGAGCCACCGCCTCAAGGAGGTCGTCGACCCGGTCGAGACCTCGGTGAAGAAGGCCGTCGCCGACGTGGCACCGGCCGCAGCACCGGTGGTCGACGCCGTGTTCAGCACCACCGACGGCCTGCTCCGCCAGGCCGACGCAGCCGCGCCGGCCCAGGAGTCCTAAGAGGTCTGGCTGACCACCACGTCGTAGGTCGGGATCTCCCCGGCCCACGGCTGACGCTCCAGCATGTCGGCGACCTTCACGACGCCGCGCTCGACCTCACCGGTCGCCCCGTCGACGATGCGGTACTCCTGGCGCGGGTCGAAGAAGCGTTGGGACTCGAGCATGATCACGCGCACCTCGCCCGGCTCGAAGCCGCACCGCTCCTGCAGCGCGGCGAGCAGCTGCTCGTTATGGAGATGCCCCTCCCCGAAGTTCCAGCCCAGCGAGATCCCGGCGACGAACTCACCGTCGTGGATCGTGTAGCGGCTCTCGACGGTGTCGGGGCCCTCGTCGCAGGCGCGCGGCAGCAGGCCGAAGAGGGCGCGCCCGTGGGTGTGCATCGAGCGGAACGCGTAGACCTTGTGGCTCAGCACCTTCGACATGTCGGCGTCGTACAGCCGCTCGAGCTGCGCGCTCGGCAGCTGGGCGACCTTGACGACGGAGCCGTCGATCTTGGCGACTGCCTCGGGGGTGAGGCACCACAGCGAGGTCGCCCAGTTGCCGGCGTAGTAGCGCATCGCCGGCAGGAAGGAGAACTGCTTCGGGTGGAAGTTGCCGGTCACGACGAGGGCGCCGGCGGCGAGCGCCAGCGCGATCACCAGCACGGGGTGCGACATGTCGGAGACCGCGACGTCGGCGTTCTCGACGAACAGGAAGCCGATCGCGAAGATCATGAAGACGTTCCACTCCAGCGGCACCCCCATCGGGAGGGACGTGAGGATCTGGAGGTGGAAGGCGATCATCACCACCGCGGCGGTGGTGGTGAGCCAACCCCCGTTGGAGAGCAGGAGCACGAGCGGGACGCCGAACTCGATGACGGTGCCGCCGTGCGCGAGGTGCTCGGAGAGCCTGCCGGGGCGCAGGTCCTCGGGGAAGTCGCGGTGGAAGCGGCGCTTGATCGCCTTGGCGCGCAGGATCGGCGAGTTGCTCATCATCACCGCGACCACGTGGGGGAAGTGCTGGTTGAGCTTGGAGAACGCGGCACCCCACCAGATGAGCACGATGATCAGCTTGAGCCCGACGATCATGTCGGCCCCGCTGAAGAAGAACATCAGCGCGAGCGTGCCGTAGACCTCGGTGCGGGCGGCGAGGAAGATCGTCTTGTCGCGCAGCCCGATCAGCCCGAGCGAGACGAAGAGCGGGAGGAAGCGCAGCGGCTCGATCGTCCCGACCCCCGGACCCTGCCCGGGGGAGAGCAGCAGCCAGGACGCGGAGAGGATCACTGCGAGGTAGAGCGCGACGTCGGCCATCGAGCGGGTCGTCCCGGCCGTCAGCGGCACGTGGCGCGGCCACGGGGGCAACCGGATCGTGCCCGGACGCAGCCAGTGCAGCGGAGCGCCGACGGGCGGCAGGAACCGCAGGGTCAGCGGGCCGAAGCCGCACCCGAGCCCGAGCACCTCGAAGAGCAGCGTGAAGACGACGACCTTCTGGAAGAAGATCGGCTCGGTCCACCAGTCGCCGAGGTCGCCTAGACCGCCGATCCCGGGCGTCAGCGCGGTCACGGCGGCCGCGCCGACGGCGTACAGGACGAGCTTGAGCACGTAGAGGAGCAGCACCGCGTCGGGGGTGCCGAAGCCACCCTCGGCCCAGTCCTGGGCCATCGGCTTGATGCGCTGCATCAGCGGCTTGCGGTTCCACTCCTCGTAGTCGAGGTCAGGCAGGCGCGGCGAGATCAACCCCATGTCGTCATCACGCGCCCGACCCTAGAGCCAGCGTGCCGACCGGTGTGGGACGTGTCACCACGCGACCGACATGATGGGTCCGGCACGACGAGCACGACAGGGGCGGACACCCCGGCACCACCCACCAGCGTTGGAGGACCAGATGCGACTCGGCATGACACTCGACTACGCCGGCGGTTTCGGGGAGACCGTCGAGCAGCTCGCCGACTACGAGAGGGCCGGGCTCGACCTGGTCGCGGTCGCGGAGGTCTACACCTTCGACGCGGTGAGCCAGCTCGGCTACATCGCCGCCCGCACCGAGCGGCTCGAGCTGATGTCGAGCATCTTCCAGATCTACACGCGCAGCCCCTCGCTCACCGCGATGACCGCCGCGGGCCTCGACTACGTCTCCGACGGTCGCTTCACGCTGGGCCTGGGGGCGTCGGGGCCGCAGGTGATCGAGGGCTTCCACGGCATCAAGTACGACGCCCCACTCGCCCGCACCCGCGAGGTCGTCGAGATCTGTCGCCAGGTGTGGCAGCGCCGGCCCGTCGTCCACGAGGGCAGGCACTACCAGGTGCCGCTCACCGAGGAGCACGGCGGAAGCGGGCTCGGGAAGCCGCTCAAGCTGATCAACCACCCCGTCCGCCCGCGCATCCCGGTGTCGGTCGCGGCACTCGGTCCCAAGAATGTCGCCCTGGCCGCCGAGATCGCCGAGGGGTGGATGCCGCTGTTCTTCCACCCGGAGAAGTGGGAGGCCGCCTTCGGGGAGTCGCTCGCCGAGGGGCAGGCCAGGCGCGACCCCGAGCTCGGCACCCTCGACATCCAGCTGCAGGTCAACTTCGCCCTCGGCGAGGCCGACCCGGCAGCCCTCGGTGCGGTCCGCGACCAGCTCGCCCTGTACATCGGCGGGATGGGGGCGCGCGACAAGAACTTCTACAACCAGCTCGCCTGCCGCTACGGCTACGAGAACGAGGCGGCCGAGATCCAGGACCTCTACCTCGGCGGGCGCAAGGCCGACGCTGCGGCCGCCGTGCCGGACGACCTCGTGCGGGCCGTCTCGCTGATCGGCGACGAGGGCTACGTGCGCGAGCACCTGGCGGAGTTCGCGGCGGCAGGGGTCACCACGCTGCTCTTGCGTCCGCTCGCCACGAGCCACGACGCCCGCGTGGCCGACGTACGACGGCTGGCCGAGCTGGTCGCGGAGGCCTGAGCCTCCAGCCGGGTCAGGCGGGTCAGCCGGGGGAGTCGGTCGGCGGCGCGCCGAGGCCGTTCTGCATGCACCACACCACGGCCTGGCTGCGGGTGCGGACGTCGATGCGGCGGTAGGCGCCGCGGATGTAGGTCTTCACCGAGTTGATCGACAGGTAGAGCCGCTCGGCGATCTCGACGTTGCTGAGCCCGGCGGTGATCAGCGTCAGCACCTCCTCCTCGCGAGGGGCGAGGTGCACGCGCTGGTCGTCGAGGCCCGGGTTGACGGTGAAGTCGGTGGCGTCCGGGTCGCCGGCTCCGCTCAGGTCGCCCCAGGCGGCGGCCTCGACCGCGGTGATGAGCTCCTCGGCCGAGGTGTCGAGGGAGACGCAGCCGTCGACGCCGGTGGCCAGTGCGGTGTCGGCGAGGTCGGGACGGAGGTCGCGGGTGACGGCCAGGACCGCGACATCGGTCTCCTTGACCATCCGGACGAGCTCGGTCTCGTCCTCGACCAGACCCATCACGTCGTACAGGACGACGTCGGCGCCGTCGAGCACGAGCGCGTCGACGGCGCCCTCGGCGACCTCGAGGTCGTCGTGCTCGTCGAGCAGCGTGGCGAGGCCGGTGCGGACGACGTCGTGATCACTCGTGATGAGCACCCGGGTGGATCTGGACATGGCCCCATCGTAGTGAGACCTGCCGGCCCGCGGGCCGGGTCACCCGAAGGAATGACTCGCGCCACGAGGCGGGTGACCTATTTTTCCCTGAAGCTGCGGACGGAGGACGTCCGCTCCTGGTAGTGGAGGAGAGCCGGATGGATGTCGCCCTCAGCGTCACCAGCGAGCGCGCCAAGACCAAGGCGCTCGAGGAGTTGGCCGGCCGCGGCTACCAGGTCTCCTCGGGGCCGGTGCTGCTCGCCTACCCCTTCACCGTGCACGTCACAGACGCGCCCGACGGGGCCGACCAGGAGCTGCTGGACGTCGTCACCGCGGTCGACGCGGGTGCCGGCCGGATCATGGTCGCGACCTGACTCCTACCGTCGCCGACCGCTCGTCAGCAGGGGGACGGCGATCCACACCGCCGCGAAGACGAGCAACGCCGACGCGCCGACCGCGGCGGCGACCGTGGTGCCGACGATGATGTCGAAGACGAGGAACAGCACGCCCGCGCTCGTGGTCGCCAGGAGTGCCAGCCCGACCCGGGCGCTCGTGTGGGAGGCCTCGACGAGCCAGTAGCGCTCGTGCTGTCGGAAGAGCACGCGGTGGAAGGCGACGGGCGCCACCACGAAGACCGTCGTGAGGACCGACCCGACCAGCACGGCCAGGTAGGTGGTGCGCTGGAGGTCGTCCAGGGCGTCGAAGCGGCTCGAGAACGGCACGGTCAGCAGGAACCCGGTGAGGATCTGGACGCCGGTCTGCACGACCCGCAGCTCCTGGAGCAGCTCGTTGAGGTTGCGGGTCAGCTGCTCCGCGCCGGGTCGGTCGTCAGCCGTCACGGTCGGTCCCGAACGGCGCTTCACCCGCCGCCAACAGCTCGACGAGGCGCCGGGGTGAGTCGACCACGTGGTCGGCACCGGCCTCGCGCAGCTCACCCTCGGAGAAGCCGCCGGTGAGCAGGCCCACGCTCGGCAGCCCGACGTCCCGAGCCGCCTTCACGTCCCACACCGAGTCGCCGATCACGAGCCCGCTCCCGGCACCCACGGCGTCGAGGGCCGCGGAGAGGAGGTCGCCGGCGGGCTTGCTCTCCTCGGCGTCCGAGCCGGTCACGGTGGTGTCGAGCGCGGCGCCGGCGTCGCCGAGCAGAGCGAGGAGCCGGTCGGCCTGGTCGCGGCCACCCGACGTGGCGAGGACGAGTCGGTAGCCGTGCTCGCGCAGGGCGAGCAGCAGGTCGGCGGCGCCGTCGGTCGGGACGATGCGGTCGAAGAGACCGTCGAGCGCCTCCTGGTGCCGCCGGCGCACCTCGTCGCCCGAGGACCTCTCCACCTCCTCGCCCGCGGCCTGGGTGACGATGCGGTCGCCGCCCATGCCGATCAGGCGGTGGATCCGGTGGGCGGGAACGCTCACGCCCGTGGCGGCGAAGGCCTGCTGCCAGGCGAGCGTGTGCACGTAGACGGAGTCGACGAGCGTTCCGTCGAGGTCGAGGATCACGGTCTTCTCACTCATGCCCGTCGACGCTAGTCGCCACCCGCCGGGGCCCGGGTCACCCCTGCACGTGAGCCGCGAGCGCCGCGACGGCGGACACCGCGCCGGCCAGGGACAGGGCGGCGCGCCAGCGGTCGGCGACGAGGAGTCGGCGGAGCAGCGCCGGGTCGGGGGAGTCGGCGCGGCCGAGCCGAGCGTGGGTGGGGGCCGCCGCGACCCCCGTGACGAGCACGGCACCCCAGGTGGCGCCGAGAGCGAGGAGGGCCACGGGCCCGGGGCTGCTGGTCAGGAGCCACACCCCGGTGACGAGCAGCAGCACGTAGACGACGCCGACGAGGCCGACGATGCCGCGTGAGTGCCGGTCGTGGGCGGCCCGCCAGTCGCCGGGGTGCTCGCGGCCGACCCGCACCAGCGCCGGGTAGACCAGCGCGGTGACCGTGACCTGGAAGCCGGCGTGCAGCACGGCAGCCAGGGTGAAGGCGGTCAGCGCGGGCTCCACCACCTCACGCTAGCGCCGTCGTACGCCCACCGACGGGTGACGACCGGAGGGTCAGAGGAAGGAGACGCGGTCGACGAGGAGGGCGTAGCCGACGAAGGCGCCGATGTCGAGGAAGGTGTGCGCCACGACGAACGGGGTGACCCGGCCCCAGCGGGTGTAGAGCCAACCGAAGAGCAGGCCCATGGCGGCGTTGCCGAGGAAGCCGCCGATGCCCTGGTAGAGGTGGTAGCCACCGCGGAGCAGGGCGCTGACGACGATGCCCGTGCCCCGGCGCAGTCCGAGCTGGTCGAGACGGGTGAGCAGGTAGCCCAGGACGACGACCTCCTCGAGGACGGCGTTCGAGAGCGCCGACAGGACGAGCATCGGGTAGCGCCACCACACCTCGGGCAGGTCGGCGGCCACGACGGTCAGGTTGATGCCGAGCTCGCGGGTCGCCACGTAGAAGACGACGCCGACGCTGCCGACCGCCGCCGCCACGGCGGCTCCGCGGAGCAGGTCGCGGGCGCGCCGGTCGGGGCCGACCATGATCGCGCGCACCTGATCGCCCGTGCGGTAGAGCAGGTAGATCACCAGCAGCGCCGGCATCACGCGGAACGACGACGCGAGCAGCTGGAGGGTCAGGTCGAGCCACGGACGGTCGGGCGCCAGGCTGGGGTTGAGGACGGCGTCCTGGTCGCTGAGGCTCCCGGGCGCGGTGAGCGACTCCACCAGGCTGACCACCGAGTAGATCGCCGACCGACCCAGCGAGACCGAGAGCACGAGGAGGACCTCGAGGAGGAGCAGGGTGCGCGTGAGCGACACCGGCTGGTGGATCGCCCCCCGTGGCGGTGGAGTGGCCGTCGGCGGGGTGGTCGTCGCTCCGTCAGTGTCCGGCGTCACTGCCTCAGCCTGCCATGTCCACCCCGGCGGGTGGCGTGCCCTCGGGAGCCTGGCTGCTCTGCTGGACGCATGGACCTCGAGATCGCCGGACGTACCGCCCTGATCACCGGAGCCGCCGGAGGCATCGGCCGTCACACCGCTGCGCTCCTGCTGGACGAAGGCGTGCGAGTGGTCATGTCCGACCAGTCCGCCGACGACCTGGAGGAGGCGCGCGCCTGGCTCGGCGAGCGACGCATCGAGCCGGTCCTCCTGACCCGCGACCTGTCGACCGACGCGGCCGCCACCGGCCTCGCCGCCGACGTGGCCGAGCAGGTGGGCGACATCGACATCCTGGTCAACGGCGCCGGCATCACCGGCGCCACCGGCGCCTTCCACGACATCACCGACGACGAGTGGGTCGAGGTGCTGACCACCAACCTGCTCTCGGCGGTGCGCGTGACCCGCGCCTTCCTGCCCGCGCTGCGCCGCGGCGGCTGGGGCCGGATCGTCTTCGTGAACTCCGAGGACGCCGTCCAGCCCTACGACGACGAGCTGCCCTACTGCGCCGCCAAGGCCGGGCTGCTCTCGTTCGCCAAGGGCCTCTCGCGCTCCTACGCCGACGAGGGGGTGCTGGTGAACTCGGTCTCGCCGGCCTTCATCAACACCCCGATGACCGACGCGATGATGGAGAAGCGGGCCGACGAGAAAGGCACCGACTTCGACAGCGCCATCGACTCGTTCCTCGACGAGGAGCGGCCCTACATGGAGCTCGGGCGTCGCGGCCGGCCCGAGGAGGTCGCGTCGGTGATCACGTTCCTGTGCTCCGAGCGCGCCAGCTTCGTCAACGGCTCGAACTACCGCGTCGACTCCGGGTCCGTCGCGACCATCTGAGGCCGTCGGGGGTCGGGGGCATCAGGGGGCATCACCCGCAGGGACGGTGGTGGGTGGGGCGGGTCCTCACTACGTTCGACGCATGCCGAAGAACGAGGACCCGGGCCCCAGCGTCAAGGACGACGAGCTCTACGAGAAGCTCCGCGACGAGGGCAACAGCAAGGAGAAGTCGGCGCGCATCGCCAACGCCGCCGCGCGCGACGGACGCTCCGAGGTGGGCGAGCGCGGCGGTTCGGCGCCGGCGTACGAGGAGTGGACGGTCGACGACCTCCGCTCGCGTGCCGCCGAGCTCGACATCGAGGGGCGCTCCGACATGCGCAAGGACGAGCTGATCGAGGCGCTGCGTGAGCACTGAGCCCGGCGGCACCGTCCGGCACCCGTTCGAGTTCGCGCCGGCCTACCGCGTGGCGGGGCTGCCGTTCGGGATCACCCCGCGCACCGCGTGGGTGGAGGTCGGTCCGTCCGGCCTCGAGGTGCACTACGGCCTGTGGCGGCTGCGGACCACGCTGGCCAACATCGCCGAGACCACCCTCACCGGCGACTTCGGCTTCCTGAAGACCGCCGGTCCACCGCACCTGTCGTTCTCCGACCGGGGCGTCAGTTTCACCACCAACGCCCGCGCGGCGCTGTGCGTGCAGTTCCACGAGCCGGTCAAGGGCATCGACCCGACCGGTCGGATCACCCACCCGGGAGCGACGCTGTCGGTGCGGGACCCCGAGGCGCTGCGCTCCGACATCGCCCGCCTGGCCGGCCCTGATCGACGGCGCTGACTGACGGTCATGCCTTACGGGGTGGTGCGGAGGTGAGTACCGTCGTCACCATGCACGTACGGGCTGGCGCGGAGGTCGACACGGTGGTCGCCGCCGTGCTCGACACGTTGGTCCGCGTGTCCGGCGCGCGCCGCGCGAGCCTCGCGCTGACCGAGGGTGGTGGACGGCGGCTCCGGGTCACCACCAGCGACGACGACCTCGAGGTCGGGCCCGACGGCGACGTCGGCCTGCGCTGGGGACACGTCGACTCCTACGACCACCAGCCACTGACCAGCGTCGTGCGGACGGGCAAGCCGGTGATGGGCGTGCTCGACCTGATGGCCGCGCAGTACCCCGAGTTCACCGGGTCGCTGCGCCGGGAGATCGTCGCGGTAGCGGTCGTCCCGCTGCGGGCACGGACCGACATCCTCGGCGCCATCGAGCTCCTGTACGACGTCCCGCAGCCGTTCGGCTCCAAGCAGATCGCCCAGCTGGAGTTCACCGCCGCCCGCGCCGCCTCCGAGCTGAGGGAGGCAGGTCGCCCCTCCGGACCGGTCCTGCCGATCAAGCCCGGCGGCCCCGGTCGGATGGGGGCAGCCGAGGCCGGAGAGCCCGAGGATTCCGACCACCGCGAGGTGGCCGAGATCGAGATGGAGGCCACCCCGGTCGCCGTCGCCCGCGTGCGGCGCTTCGCACGCCTGCAGCTGCAGGGCTGGGGGGTCGACGAGGACACCCTCGACACCGTCGTGCTGTGCATCTCCGAGCTGGTGACCAACGTGGTGATGCACGCCGGCTCGAAGGCCTGGGTCAGCCTGACCTGGGACCGGGAGCGGGTCGGGGTGACGGTGCGCGACGCCGGGGGTCCCGCGCTGTTCGCGGTCTCCTCCGACGTCGAGGCGCTCCCCGTGCACGGGCGCGGCCTGCAGCTGGTCGAGTCGCTCTCCGACGAGTGGGGCTCGGTCGCCGCCAACGGGGGGACGACGGTGTGGTGCGTGTTCTGGCACGCCGCGGCGTCCGCCTGAGGGGCGGACGCCGTACGGCTCAGCGCTTCTCGGCGGCCTTGACCACGCCCCCGAGAAGGCCGGCGATCGCCTGCTTCAGCACCGGGGTGAGCACCAGGCCGAGACCCGGGAGAGCCGGGGTCGACTGCACGCGGTAGTCGATCCGGCTCCCCCCGGGAGTGGCGGTGATCTCGACGGTGCCGACGTGCTCGCGCACGGGCAGGCCGCTGATGAGCTTGTAGGCGAAGCGGGTCGGCCGCTCGAAGACCGTCACCTCCTCGACCTGGGTCGGACCGACGACGCCGATGCGACGCCGGGCCCCGACGCCGTTGGTGTCGGTGTCGCCCGGCCGCTCGAGGACGCTCGTGCGTAACGGCGTCATGTCCTTGTAGGACGCGTGGTCGGTCAGGGTGTCGAAGACCGCTTCAGGGGAGGCGGTGGTGGTCCGGGTCAGCACGAAGTCGATCACGCGCGACATCCTGTCCTACGACGCGACCGACCCGCCGTGCCGGTCAGCTGGTGATCGCCGCGTGCCCCTCGCGGTCCGAGGAGCCGTCGGTCACCTCGATCTTGCGAGGCTTGGCCCGCTCGGCGACCGGGACGACCAGGCGCAGGACGCCGGCGTCGTACGACGCGTCGATCTTGTCCAGGTCGAGGTTGTCGCCGAGCACGAGCTGCCGGCTGAAGGTGCCGCGGGTGCGCTCGCTGGCGAGCATCTGCCAGTCGCCGTTGCGGGCCAGTCGCTCGGCCCGGACGGTGAGCACGTTGCGCTCGACGTCGAGGTCGATGGTGTCGCGGGCGACGCCCGGCAGGTCGAACTCGATCACGAACTGGTCGCCCTCGCGCCAGGCGTCCATCGCCATGGTGGCCGGACGGCTGGTGGTCCCGAGGAGCTGCTGGGTGAGGCGGTCGATGTCGCGGAACGGGTCGGAGTTGCGGATCAGCATGATGTCCTCCTGGTCTGTCAGAGGTGGGGCCGGAGCCCCGATCGATGATTGTGGTGACGTCAGGAAATCTGTATCCGTGGCGTCAGGTTTTTTATAGCCGATGCGTTAGCCTGAGACAAGTCCGATCCGAGAAGTTCTCGAAGGAGGTCCGATGCCGCGGCACGGCGAAGCGGTGTACGCCATCTCGGTGGCGGCCGACATGGTGTCGATGCAGGTGCAGAACCTGCGGGTCTACGAGCGGCACGGGCTCGTCTCGCCCGCACGCACCGCGGGCGGCACCCGGCTCTACAGCCAGGCCGACCTCGAGCTGCTCCACCGCGTGCGCGAGCTCCTGGCCGACGGGCTCAACCTCGCCGGCGTCACCCGCGTCATGGAGCTGGAGGCCGAGGTCGCCCGCCTCAGGCGTCGACTGGCAGGCGGGCGCGACGGCGGCGCCGCACCCACGCGACCGTGATGGCCGTGAGGCCGACCACGGTGATCGCGAGGTCGATCGGGGCGACGATCGACCCGTAGTGCGCGGGGTCGTAGTAGCTCACCGGGCTCTCGAACCGGTAGCCGAGGTCGAACGGGAACAGCAGCAGCGGGCCGTCGTCGTGGTGCACGCCGATGTCCAGCGCGGTGTGCACGGCGCAGCCGAGCGCGAAGGCCTGGAGGGCGCCGCCGAGCCGGCGGTACGTCGTACGACGTCGGGCCCACGTGCCGGCAGCGGCGAGCGCGAGGAGCACGAGCGGCGCGTGCAGGAGGTTGTGGGCGACCAGGAAGAGCGGGTCGTTGTAGAAGAGGTCGTCGAAGACGAGGCGGAAGGTCTCGTCGAGCGAGAGGCCGCGCGCGGCCGGGTAGTAGAGCGCCGCACCGGCGGCGAGCACGTAGAGGCCGACGTCCGGGGCGAGGCCGCCGAGCACGAACAGCCGGCGGCGCAGGCGGTCGCCGAGGAACGCCGTGTCCCGGCGACGGTGCGCGAGGGCGACGTTGATGACGACGTGCGTGGGGGTGATCACCGCGGGGGACCCGTGCCCGACTACCCGTCCTGCTGGAGGCGGCGCTCGTGCAGTCGCTGCTGCGCCTCCGGGAGGTAGGCCAGGCACGGTGCCCGGTCGACGGTGGCCTCGGGCTCACCGGCGTGCTGCTCGTGGAGGTGGAAGATCCAGCGGTCCATCGCCGCGAGGTAGCCGTTGTCGGCCCCGGGGCGGTAGACGGACCAGGCGCGGGTGCCCTTGGCGGTCGTGGTGGTGCAGGTGCGGCACGCGATCTTGTAGGCGAAGCCGCCCTCGGCGTCGAGGTCGATCCGGACGAGCCCGAGGTCGCCGGCTTCCTTGGCGGCCTTCCGCTCGCGTGCAGCCCTGCTGGCCACCATGTCCTGCCTCCGTGCTCGTCGTGGCGGCTGCCCGTCGGGGGTCGAGTCCGTCAGAGGACAGCGTACGGCGCCGTCGGGGACCGCCCCTGGAAGGTGAGGATCATCGGGTTGACCACCTCGCCGTCCTGGATCGCGATCGCGCGGCTGATGGTGTCGTCGGCCGCCCACGAAGCCGGGCCCTCGAGCACCGGCCGCAGGAACGGGACGAGGGCGTTGCTGTTCTCCCAGGTGGCGGAGTTCCACAGGTAGGACGGCGTGTGGTCGACCGCGTAGTAGAGGACGTGGTCGCCCACCTCGAAGGTCGGCTCGTCGAAGCTGGTGGGGCGCGCCCACGAGAAGCCCATCTTCTCGTCGCAGGACACGTCGACGATCACGCTTCCCGAGCGGAACGCCCCGAGGTCCTCGGTCGCCAGGTAGACCAGGGGGTCCGACGGGTCCTGCAGGGTGCAGTTGACGACGATGTCGTTCTCGGCGAGGTACGCCGGGAGCGGTTCGCGACCGCGTTCGGTGATCACGTGGCTCAGCCGGGCGCCGTCGGGCTCGTGGTCGAACTGGCGGATCTGCACGGAGTGGATCGGCGCGCCGACCGCCGCGACCCCGCGGTTGGTCAGCACCGCGACCTCGTGGATGCCGTGGGCGTTGAGGGCGGTCACCGCGCCACGGGCCGTGGCGCCGAAGCCGATCACGACCGCGCTGAGGCGGCGTCCGAAGTCGCCGGTGAGGCCGGCCAGCTCGAGGGCGTGGAGCACCGAGCAGTAGCCGGCGAGCTCGTTGTTCTTGTGGAAGACGTGCAGACCGACCCGACCGTCGTGCGTCCAGTGGTTCATCGCCTCGAAGGCGATGAGGGTCAGGCGTTGGTCGAGGGCGACCTGGGTGAGCTCGGCGTCCTGCACGCAGTGCGGCCACCCCCACAGCACCTGACCGGGGCCGAGCGCCGCGACGTCGGAGACCTGGGGCTTGGGGAGGAGGACCACGTCCGACTCGGCCAGCAGCTGCTCGCGGGAGGCGAACCCGGCCACGTGCTCGGCGAGGGCTGCGTCGCTGACGCCGAACTTCGCGCCGTACCCGTGCTCGAGGGTGATCCGGGCGCGGAGGTCGGCATCGAGGCCGGGGAGGTGGTCGGGGTGGAGAGGGAGGCGGTGCTCGTTCTCCTTCGCCGACGACCCGATGACCCCGAGACCCAGGAGCGTCACTTCTTCTTCGTCGGGTGGACGGTGTCGGAGAAGGACTCCCCGGACGCCTTCGCGCGCTTGTCGGCGCGCTTCTCCTTGATCGACTTGGTGGTCTTCTGGGTCTTGCTCTGGCGCGGCGACTTGTCGCTCAAGGGGTGTCTCTCTGGTCGGAAGCCTGGATGGCTCCTGCCTGCGACAGTAGCCCCTGCCCCGCGAAAGCGTCATTGCTGACGGCTGGGCCGCCGGCCCGGGCATGAACGCCGTCCCGCGGGTGGTGGCGCCGACCGTAGGCTCGCGCCATGACTGAGCAGACGATGGCGGGCCGCACGGTCCTGGTGACGGGCGCGAGCGACGGCATCGGGGCCGAGACCGCGAAGGTGCTGGCCTCCCGGGGCGCCACCGTGCACGTGACCGGGCGCTCGGCCGACAAGCTCCGGCCGATCGCGGAGGCCGTGGGCACCGAGCCGCTGGTCGCCGACTTCTCCCGCCTCGACGACGTACGTCGCCTGGCCGAGCAGGTCGGCGAGCGGGTCGAGACGCTCGACCTGCTGGTCAACAACGCCGGCGGCACCTTCTCCCCGAAGCAGGTGACCCACGACGGGCACGAGCCGAACTTCCAGGTCAACCACCTCGCGCCGTACCTGCTGACCAGGCTGCTGCAGACGCGCCTCGCCGCCGCCGACGGGTCGCTGGTGGTCAACACCTCCAGCATCGCCAACCTGCTCGGCCGGGTCGTGCTCGACGACCTCGACCACGAGCGCCGCCGCGCGTTCGAGTTCCCTGCCTACGGCACGGGCAAGCTGATGAACATCCTCTTCACCCGCGGCATCACCCAGCGGTGGGCCGAGGACGGCGTCATGTCGGTCGCCGTCCACCCCGGACCGGTCGGCAGCTCGTTCGGCCGCGACTCCTGGTTCGTGGGGCTGCTCTACCGCTCGCCGCTCAAGGGCCTGGCGACCATCAGCGTCCCCGACGGGGCGGCTCCGCTCATCGCCCTCAGCGAGCGAGGCGCCGACCCCGAGATCAACGGCCGCTACTTCAGCCGCTTCACGATCGACGGCAAGGAGAGCAAGCAGGCCTCCGACCAGAGGCTCATCGACGGGCTCTGGGAGCGCTCGGCCGCCCTCGTGGGCCTCTGAGCCGCGCCCGACCAGCGCGCCGCAGTGGTCATCGAGTAGCCGGCCGAAGCGACGAAGTCGCCGGGCCGGCATATCGAGATGCCTCCGTCACCCTTGCGGCCGCGTCTCGATACGCCGGTCGCTCGCTGGCGCTCGCACCCCGGCTACTCGACGACCACGGG
>JBFJKO010000004.1:0-21847 GCA_041634935.1 Nocardioides sp. | reverse complement strand
GTAGATCCACACCTTGACGCCGATGCGCCCGAACGTGGTCTTGGCCTCGTACAGGCCGTAGTCGATCTGCGCGCGCAGGGTGTGCAGCGGCACGCGACCCTCGCGGTAGAACTCCGAGCGGCTCATCTCGGCGCCGCCCAGGCGCCCGGCGCACTGCACGCGGATGCCCTTGACGCCGGGGCTCTTGAGCGCCGACTGCATCGCCTTGCGCATCGCGCGGCGGAAGCTGACCCGGCTGGAGAGCTGCTCGGCCACACCCTGGGCAACGAGCTGGGCGTCGCTCTCGGGGTTCTTCACCTCGAGGATGTTGAGCTGCACCTGCTTGCCGGTGAGCTTCTCGAGGTCGCCGCGGATGCGGTCGGCCTCGGCGCCACGGCGACCGATGACGATGCCGGGACGGGCGGTGTGGATGTCGACGCGGACCCGGTCACGGGTGCGCTCGATCTCCACCTTCGAGATGCCGGCCCGCTCCATGCCCTTGGAGAGCAGCTTGCGGATCGCGACGTCCTCACCGACGTAGGACTTGTAGAGCTTGTCGGCGTACCAACGCGACTTGTGGTCGGTGCTGATGCCGAGGCGGAACCCGTTCGGGTTGATCTTCTGGCCCATCAGGCACCCCTTCCGTTCTTCGACTTGACCACGTCGGCGGGCTGGACCACCAAGGTGATGTGGCTCGTGCGCTTGTTGATCCGCGTCGCGCGGCCCTGGGCCCGGGGGCGCCAGCGCTTCATCGTGGGGCCCTCGTCGACCATCGCGACGGAGACGACGAGGTCACTGGTGTCCAGGCCCTCGGTGGTCTCGGCGTTGGCGATCGCGCTCTCGAGCACCTTGTAGACCGTCTCCGAGGCCGCCTGCGGGGCGAACTGGAGGATCGACAGGGCGTCAGCGGTCGGCAGCCCACGCACCAGGTCGACGACCCGGCGGGCCTTCATGGGCGTGATGCGCACGAACCTGGCGCTGGCGTAGGCACCCGGGGCGTCGCCCAGGAGCGTCGTACGGCGGGCGCTGGTGCGCCGGCGTTCTGTGGTCGACATCAGCGACGACGTCCTTTCCGGTCTTCCTTGACGTGCCCGCGGTAGGTGCGCGTCGGGGCGAACTCGCCCAGCTTGTGGCCGACCATCGAGTCGGTCACGAAGACCGGGACGTGCTTGCGTCCGTCGTGCACCGCGATGGTGTGCCCGATGAAGTCGGGGGTGATCATCGAGCGGCGCGACCACGTCTTGATGACGTTGTGCGAGCCCTTGTCGTTCTCGGCGTCCACCTTCTTCTGAAGGTGGTCGTCGATGAAGGGGCCCTTCTTGAGGCTGCGAGGCATCTGTCTATTTCCCTATCAGCGCTTGTTCTTGCCGGACTTGCGACGGCGAATGATCTGGGAGTCGGAGGCCTTGCGCTTGCGCGTGCGGCCCTCCGGCTTGCCCCAGGGGGACACCGGGTGACGACCACCCGAGGTCTTGCCCTCGCCACCACCGTGCGGGTGGTCGACAGGGTTCATCACGACACCGCGGACGGTGGGACGCTTGCCCTTCCAGCGCATGCGTCCGGCCTTGCCCCAGTTGATGTTCGACTGCTCGGCGTTGCCGACCTCGCCGATCGTGGCGCGGCAGCGCACGTCGACGAAGCGCATCTCGCCCGAGGGCATGCGCAGCGTGGCGCGCGAGCCCTCACGGGCGATCAGCTGGGCGCTGATGCCGGCGGAGCGGGCGATCTTGGCGCCGCCACCGGGACGCAGCTCCACGCAGTGGATCGTCGTACCGACGGGGATGTTGCGCAGCGGCAGGTTGTTGCCGGGCTTGATGTCGGCGGTCGGACCGGACTCGATCCGGGTGCCCTGCGACAGGTCCTTGGGCGCGATGATGTAGCGCTTCTCGCCGTCGGCGTAGTGCAGGAGCGCGATCCGCGCGGTGCGGTTGGGGTCGTACTCGATGTGAGCGACCTTGGCCGGCACGCCGTCCTTGTCGTAGCGACGGAAGTCGATGATCCGGTAGGCGCGCTTGTGACCGCCGCCCTGGTGCCGGGTGGTGATCCGGCCCTGGTTGTTGCGGCCGCCCTTCTTGGGCAGCGGGCGCGTCAGCGACTTCTCGGGCGTGGTGCGGGTGATCTCGACGAAGTCGGCGACCGACGAACCGCGTCGGCCCGGCGTCGTGGGCTTGTACTTGCGAATAGCCATGGTGTCTCGTCCTAGTCAGGAGTCCGGTCAGGAGACCGGACCTCCGAAGATGTCGATGCGGTGACCCTCGGCGAGGCTGACAATCGCGCGCTTGGTGTCCTTGCGCTTGCCCAGGCCGGCGCGCGTGCGGCGCGTCTTGCCCTGACGGTTCATCGTGTTCACCGAGGTGACCTTGACGCTGAAGATCTTCTCGACAGCGATCTTGATCTCGGTCTTGTTGGCGTCGGGGCGCACGAGGAACGTGTACTTGTTCGCGTCGAGGAGGCTGTAGCTCTTCTCGGACACGACCGGCGCGATCAGGATGTCGCGGTGGTCCTTGTGGAGAGTGCTCACTGGTCGGCCTCCTCGGTGGCAGCAGCGGTGGCGGCACCGGACTTGCTCGCCCACGCCACGAACGCGTCGTACGCGCCCTGGGTGAAGACGAGGTCGTCGCAGGCCAGCACGTCGTAGGTGTTGAGCTGGTCGACCGCCACGATGTGCACCTCGGCGGCGTTGCGCAGCGAGAGCCAGGTCAGCGAGTCGTTGCGCTCGAGCACCAGGAGGAACTTCGAGCGGCCGGACTGCTCGGTCAGGCCGGTCAGTGCGGCGAGGGCGGCCTTTGTCGACGGCTTGTCGCCGCTGACGAGGGACTCGACCACGTGGATGCGGTCGTTGCGGGCCCGGTCGGAGAGGGCACCGCGCAGGGCGGCAGCCTTCATCTTCTTGGGGGTGCGCTGGTCGTAGTCACGCGGCTTGGGGCCGTGGACGACGCCACCGCCGACGAACTGCGGCGCACGCGTCGAGCCCTGGCGGGCGCGGCCGGTGCCCTTCTGCTTGTAGGGCTTGCGGCCACCGCCGCGGACCTCGCCGCGACGCTTGGTCGAGGCGGTGCCCTGGCGGGCCGCAGCCTGCTGGGCCACGACGACCTGGTGGATCAGCGGGATGTTGACCTTGGCGTCGAAGATCTCGGCGGGCAGGTCGACCTTCACGGTGTTGGTGCTCATGTGAGTCAGGCCTCCTGAGTCTGCTTGGCGGCCGAGCGCAGGACGATGAGTCCACCCTTGGGGCCGGGAACGGCACCCTTGAGGAGGATCAGGCCCTTCTCGACGTCGACGGCGTGCACGGTGACGTTCTGGGTGGTGACGGTGTCGCTACCCATCCGGCCGGCCATGCGGGTGCCCTTGAAGACGCGACCCGGCGTGGCGCAGGCGCCGATCGAACCGGGCTTGCGGTGGTTGCGGTGGGCACCGTGCGAGGCGCCGACACCGTGGAAGCCGTGGAGCTTCATGACACCGGCGTAGCCCTTGCCCTTGCTGGTGCCGGTGACGTCGATGACGTCGCCCGCGGCGAAGGTGTCGACGGTCAGCTCCTGACCCACGGTGTAGGTCGAGGCGTCAGCGGTGCGGATCTCGGCCAGGTGACGGCGCGGGGTGGACCCGGCCTTCGCGAAGTGACCGGCGGCCGGCTTGTTGACCTTGCGGCCCTCGATCTCACCGAAGCCGACCTGGATGGCGTTGTAGCCATCGGTGGAGGGCTGGCGGACCTGGGTGACCACGTTGGTGCTCGCGGCGATCACGGTCACGGGGACGACGCGGTTGTTCTCGTCCCACAGCTGGGTCATGCCGAGCTTGGTGCCCAGCAGACCCTTCACGTTGCGTTCGAATGTCATAGCCTCAGACCTCAGAGCTTGATCTCGATGTCGACACCGGCAGGCAGGTCGAGACGCATCAGCGAGTCGACCGTCTTCGGCGTGGGGTCGATGATGTCGATGAGACGCTTGTGCGTGCGCATCTCGAAGTGCTCGCGCGAGTCCTTGTACTTGTGGGGCGAGCGGATGACGCAGTACACGTTCTTCTCGGTCGGCAGCGGCACGGGGCCGGCGACCTTCGCACCCGTACGGGTGACGGTGTCCACGATCTTGCGCGCCGAGGTGTCGATCACCTCGTGGTCATAGGCCTTGAGCCTGATGCGGATCTTCTGTCCCGCCATAGGTCTCTCTCGTCCTTTACTTGTGAGAACTCGCCAGTACTTCGGTGCGTACCGCGTCTGTCTGTGTGTCCGGTGCGTCCTCGGGTTTGAGTCAGCTCCGCCTGTTGCCCGCCACTCCCACCCCCGCGGTCGGGCGTGTCGCGCAGGTTTCACGCAACACGATCCGTCCAGATGACTCTGGCCCGATCCCTCGGGGCGGGTCGTGCGGGATGTTGGTGGCGCCTGACGGTTCGTCAGGCTGATCGGGTCTCCGGTGCGGTGCAGCTGGGCTCGACCCTCAGGCACCGAGTCACGCTGCTCGCACGCCGAGGGCGTCGAACCGGGAGACACGATTTGATAAGTCAAGACCTGCCGCACCCCGGCAACCCAGCCGGGGCAACCTGAATATCTTGACAGAGATCCCAGGCCGCGCCAAATCGTGTGTCTATGGTCGGCCCATGCGCATCGAGATCCCCCCGGACACCGACCCGTTGCTGCACGTCTGGGGCTCCATGGTGCCAGGGATCGGGCCCGCGGCCGCAACCTTCGCGCAGAGCGTCTACGACCACGGGACCCTCGGGCTGCGCGAGTTCGAGGCGGCCCGACTGCGCATCGCCCAGCTCAACGGCTGCCTCTTCTGCCAGGACTGGCGCACCGAGCGCGACGGCGTGAAGGTCGAGGAGGGCTTCGAGTCGGCGGTCGCCGACTGGCGCCTGACCCGGGCCTTCGACGAGCGCACCCGCCTCGCCGCGGAGTACGCCGAGCGCTACGCCCTCGACCACCACGGTCTCGACGACTCCTTCTGGACGCGCATGCGCACCCACTACACCGACCGGGAGATCGTCGAGCTGTCGATGTGCCTGGGGTCGTGGATCGCCTTCGGCCGCCTCAACCGGGTGCTCGGCCTCGACGAGGCGTGCGTGCTGCCCGAGCACCTCGCGCGACGCTGAGTCGGCTCGGGCTGCCCGTCGCGCGGCCTCCGCGAGGTCGTGGCGACAGGACACCTGACAAGATGGCCGCCACGCCCGCCGCGCGAGCAGAGAGCCGACGACGACACGCATGACGGACCAGCCACCCAGCCCGACGCCTCCCGGGGAGCCCACCGGCCCGCAGGGTCCCGGCGAGTCGTACCCACCGCCCGGTGCGGCCTGGGGCGCCCCGCCGCCCGGCGCACCCGTCGGCCCGCCTGCCGGCGGCTACCCGTCGTACCAGGCCCCTCCCCCGCCCGACCCGCGGCTGACGCCCGCCGGCATGCACGGAGCCGCGCACAAGCCCGGTGCCGTGGCGCTGCGTCCGCTCACGCTCGGCGACATCTACGACGCCGCGTTCCGGATCATCCGGTTCAACCCGAAGGCGACCGTGGGCTCGGCGGTGCTGGTGGCCGCGGTGGCGATGATGATCCCGCTGCTGCTGACCGGCGTCCTCACCTTCACCACCGGCCTGACCTACGACGCCACGGCCGACCCGGCGGCGGACTTCACCGACACCGAGGACTTCGCCGCCTTCATCGCCTCCTTCGGCGCCCTGGCCTTCGGCAGCGTCCTCCAGGCGATCGGGCTCATCTTCGTGACCGGGATGGTGGCGCACGTGACTGCGGCCGCGGCGATCGGCAAGAAGCTCTCGCTCGGTCAGGCATGGGCCGCCACCCGCGGCAAGAGGCTGCGGCTGGTCGGGCTCTCCTTCCTCCTCGGCCTGATGCTGACCGTCGCGGTCACCGTCTACGTCGTGCTGTGGGTCGTGGTCGTGCTGACCGCCCCGACCGTCGCCGTCGTCGCGTGGGGCGTGGTCACCGTGCCCGCGTTCGTCGCGGCCCTGTGGTGGTTCTGGATCCGCGTCTACTACCTCCCCGTGCCCGCCCTGATGCTCGAGGACGTCGGAGTCACCGGAGCGATCGGGCGCGGCTACCGGCTGACCGCCAAGCAGTTCTGGCGCACCTTCGGGATCGCCCTGCTGACCGTCGTCCTGGTCAACATCGCCGGCGGCATCCTCTCCTTCCCGATCTCCCTGGTCGGGCAGCTCGGTGTGCTCGCGGTCAGCGCCGACAACGCGCTCCTCCTGCTCGTCGCCTCCCAGGCGCTCGCGAGCGTCGTGTCGACCGCCTTCGTCGCACCGTTCAGCGCGGCCGTGGCGTCGCTGCAGTACCTCGACCAGCGCATGCGCAAGGAGGCGTACGACGTGGAGCTCATGCGCCAGGCCGGGGTGCTGCGCTAGTGCTCGAGGCGGTGCGGCGCCTCGGCGAGCCGCCCCTGGCGCCGACGCCCGACGAGGCCCGCACCACGCTGCGGCGCGAGCTGGTCGACCCGCAGTACTACGACCAGGACCTGCTGCAGCGGGTCCTCGACTGGCTGCAGCGGCGCATCGACGGCACCGTCGAGGGTGCCTCCTCCCTGCCGGCGCTGACCTGGCTGGCCGTCACCCTCATCGTCGTCGGTCTCCTGGTCGCGCTGGGCCTGCTGCTCTCGCGTGCCCGACGGGGAGCACGTCGCGCCGACGCGACGCGAGCCGTGCTGACCCGCGAGGCGGTGACGGCCGCCGAGCTGCGCTCGCGCGCCGAGCAGGCGTTGGCCGAGGAGCGCTTCGGCGACGCCGTCGTCGACGGCTTCCGTGCCGTGGCGGTGTCGCAGGTGGAGCGTGGTCGCCTCGACGACGCACCCGGCAGCACCGCGCACGAGGTGGCGGTCGCCCTGGAGACCCAGTACCCCCTCGCGGCGGACGCGGTCGAGGACGCCGCCCGGCTCTTCGACGCCGTGATGTACGGCGACCGCCCTGCCGTCCGTGCGGATGCCGAGGCGGTGCTGGCCCTCGACGGCCGACTGCGGAGCACGCGATGACGACCGACCTCACCTCCGGTTCGACCACGAGCAGCAGCCCGAGCACCGGCCCGGGCGTCTGGCGACGCCACCGGTCGAGCCTGGCCCTCGTCGTGGCGCTCCTCGCTGCGGTGGGGGTCGTCGTTCTCACCCAGGGGCCCGTCGAGCGCAGCGCCGACCTCGACCCCGACAACCCGGGACCCGACGGCGCCCAGGCCGTCGCGCGCGTGCTGGCCGACGAGGGCGTGAGCGTCGAGGTGGTGCGCGACGCCGACGAGCTCGACGCCGCCGAGGTCGGGCCCGGCACGACCGTCGTGGTGACCTCGTCGGGCGACCTCGGCGCCAGCACGACCACCCGGCTGCTCTCCCGGGTCGCCGCCGAAGGCCCGCAGGCTCCGGCGCTGGTCGTCGTCGACCCGACCACGGCGCTGCTCGCCGAGCTCGGCCTGACCGGCGAACGGACCGCCCTCGAGGACGCCTCGTCCGTGCGCGGCGCGTGCGCCGACCCGTCGTACGACGACCTGACGCTGAGTGTCGACCGGGCCTCCGCGCTGCCGCTGCCGGGCTGCTTCGACGACGTCCTTGTCGGCGAGCCGGTCATCGGCGGCTCCGGCCTGACCCTGCTCGGCGCCGGCGAGCTGCTGTCGAACGACCAGGTCCTGCGCGGTGACAACGCCGCGATCGCGCTGCGCCTGCTCGGTGGGCGCGACCGCCTCGTCTGGTACGTCGCCGACCCGGCCGACCAGGTCGCCGACGACGGCGTCAGCATCTCCTCCCTGCTCCCTCCGTGGCTCTACCCGTCGCTCGGCCTGCTCCTGGCCGGCGCCGTCCTGCTGGTGCTGTGGCGCGGGCGCCGACTCGGACCGCTGGCCACCGAGCCGCTCCCGGTCGTGGTGAAGGCGATCGAGACCACCCACAGCCGCGGTCGCCTCTACCTCAAGGCCGGCGACCGCGGACACGCGGCGGAGGCGCTGCGTACCGCCACCCGGCAGCGACTCACCGAGCACCTGCGCCTGGGCGCCGACGCCGACCCCCACCTCGTCCTGGGCGGCGTCGCCCGGCACCTGGGCCGCCCCGAGGGCGACCTGACGCCCCTGATCGGAGCCTCGGCGCCCGCGCCCGGCTCCGACCGAGACCTGATCGACCTGGCCAACGACCTGGCCGCACTCGAGGAAGAGGTACGCCGCGCATGAACGACCAGCCTGCCCAGCAGCACGGGACTCCCCCGCCGCCACCGCCGCCCGCCGGCGGGGTGGACCACGGGGTCGACCACGGGGCCGACCACGGGGCCGCTCGCGAGCGGCTGACCGCCGTACGCCACGAGGTCGCCAAGGCGGTCGTCGGGCAGGACGCCGCGGTCTCCGGGCTGCTCGTCGCCCTGCTCTGCGGCGGTCACGTGCTCATGGAGGGGGTGCCCGGCACCGCCAAGACGCTCCTGGTGCGCACCCTCGCGGCCTCGCTGTCGGTCGAGACCCGCCGCGTGCAGTTCACCCCCGACCTGATGCCCGGTGACATCACCGGCTCGATGGTGATCGACGCGCACGCGTCGGGTTCCTCGGGCTCCACTGGCTCCACCGGCTCCTCGGGGAACGGCGGGCTGAGCTTTCGGGAGGGCCCGGTCTTCACCAACCTGCTGCTCGCCGACGAGATCAACCGGACACCCCCGAAGACCCAGTCGGCACTCCTCGAGGCGATGGAGGAGGGCCAGGTGTCGGCCGACGGCGTCACCCGTCGCCTCCCCGACCCGTTCCTGGTGGCCGCCACCCAGAACCCGGTGGAGTACGAAGGCACCTACCCGCTGCCCGAGGCCCAGCTCGACCGGTTCCTGCTCAAGGTCGTGCTGCCGATCCCCGACCGGGACGCCGAGCTGGAGATCCTGAGCCGCCACGCCGGCGGCTTCGACCCGCGCGACGTTGCGGCTGCCGGCGTCACGCCGGTCGCCGGCGCCGCGGACATCGCCGCGGGCCGGCGGGCCGTGGCGACCGTGCAGGTCTCGCCCGAGGTCGCGGCCTACATCGTCGACATCGCCCGGGCGACCCGGGTCTCGCCGTCGCTGTCGCTGGGGGTCAGCCCGCGCGGCGCGACGGCGCTGCTGCGGGCCGCCCGTGCCTGGGCGTGGCTGGGAGGTCGCGACTTCGTGACGCCGGACGACGTGAAGGCCCTCGCCCACGCCACGCTCGTGCACCGGCTCGGCCTGCGCCCCGAGGCCGAGCTCGAGGGCGTCGACGTGGCCCAGGTGCTGGCCTCGGCCGTCGGGTCGGTGCCGGTCCCCCGATGACCGACCTCCTCGTCGCCGAGGGCCGCTGATGGCGATCACCGGACGCGTGCCGCTGCTGACCCTCCTCGGGGTCGCGGCGGTGGTCGTGCGTCCGCTCGCGAGCACGGTCTGGCTCTGGCTGCTGGTCGTGGCGGCCCTCGTGGTCGTGGACCTCCTGCTCGCGCCACGCACCACCGCCCTCGACGTCGTACGCCGGGCGACCCCGTCGACCCGGACCGGCGAGGCCGCCGAGAGCGTGCTCGAGGTGCGCAGCACCGCACGACGTCGGGTGCGCGGCGTCCTGCGCGATGCCTGGCAGCCCAGCGCCGGCGCGACCGACAACCGGCACCGGCTCGACCTCTCCCCCGGGGAGCGGGTGCTGCTGCGCACGCCGCTGCTCCCCCGCCGACGCGGCGACCTCCGCGCGGTCGGCGTCACCCTCCGGCTGCGCGGGCCGCTCGGCCTGGGGGCGCGGCAACGCACCCACGACGTGCCGGGCTCGGTGCGCTCCCTGCCGCCCTTCGAGTCGCGCAAGCACCTCCCCTCGCGCCTCGCCCGGCTCCGCGACCTCGACGGTCGCGCGGCCGTGCGGGTGCGGGGTCAGGGCACGGAGTTCGACTCGCTGCGCGAGTACGTGCGTGGCGACGACGTCCGATCGATCGACTGGCGGGCCTCGTCGCGCACGTCGCACGTCGTCGTCCGCACCTGGCAGCCCGAGCGCGACCGTCGGGTGGTGCTGGTGCTCGACACCTCCCGCACGTCGGCCGGCCGCGTCGACGACGTCCCCCGACTCGACTCCGCGATGGACGCCGCCCTCCTGCTCGCCGCGCTCGCCACCCGCGCCGGCGACCGGGTCGACTTCGTGGCCGGCGACCGCCGGGTGCGCGCCCGGCTGCGCTCCAACGGCGCCCGCGACCTCACCGGCCGGCTCCAGGACACGATGGCCGGGCTGGACCCGGTCATCGCCGAGGCCGACTGGTCCGGCCTCGTCGGCGCGGTCCAGGCCATGGGCCGTCAGCGGGCCCTGGTCGTGCTCCTCACGCCCCTCGAGCCCTCCGCCGTGGAGGAGGGCCTGCTCCCGGTGCTCGCGACCCTCACCCGGCACCACCGGGTCGTCGTCGCCTCGGTCAAGGACCCCGCCCTCGAGCGCCTCGCCACCACGCGCTCGACGATCGCCGAGACGTACGACGCCGCCGCCGCCGAGCGCGAGCTGCGCCGTCGTACCCACACCGCGCGGATGCTCCAGCAGCTCGGCGTCACCGTCGTCGACGCCGACTCCGAGCACCTGCCGCCTGCCCTGGCTGACCACTACCTGGCGCTCAAGGCGCAGGGGTTGCTGTAGCGGGCCGAGCTGCGGGCAGTTTCACCGCTTAGGTGGTGAAACTCCCGCTTCTTGTACGGAGTTCCGCACCACAAGCGGGAGTTTCGGCAGGTCGCACTCGACGCGGACCGGCCTGCGGACAGTTTCACCACTTACGTGGTGAAACTCCCGCTTCTTGTACGAAGTTCCGCACCACGAGCGGGAGTTCCGGCAGAACGACGACGACGCCTACGCCTGCGTGGCGACGGTGTCCTCGAGGAGGTCGCTCGACAGGTCACCGGTGTGCCCGCGCTGCACCGCGCGCCGACCCAGCACGAAGACGTAGGCGAGGAAGACGGCCTCGGCGAGCACACCGATGCTGATGCGGGCCCAGGTCGGCAGGGAGGACGGCGTCACGAAGCCCTCGATCACGCCACTGAGCGCGAGGACGACGACCAGGCCCAGGGCGACCGTGACCGCGGTGCGGCCCTCGCGGGCGATCGAGGCCGTGCGGCTGAGGCGTCCCGGCTCGATCCAGGACCAGAACAGCCGGATGCCGACCCCGCCGGCCACGAAGACGGCCGTCAGCTCGAGCAGGCCGTGAGGCAGGATCAGCCCCCAGAAGAGCTCGCCCCGGTCGTTGCGGATCATGATCGAGCCGATGATCGCCAGGTTGAGGATGTTGCTGAAGAGCACCAGCACCACCGGCAGGCCGAGGATCCCCAGTGCGATCGCCTGCGCGCTGACCCAGGCGTTGTTGATCCACACCTGCGCCGCGAAGTGGCCGGCAGCGTACTCGCTGTAGTAGCCCTCGAAGTCGTTGTCGACGAGCTGGTCGACCTCGGACGGCGAGAGGAGGCTCTGCTCCACGATCGGGTTGCCGAGCAGCCACAGCATGATCACGCCGGTCACGAGCACGTTGGCGGCCAGGCACCCGAGCCACCACCACCGCAGGCGGTAGAGCGCCGCCGGGAACCGCTCGGTGAAGAACGTCGCGAACCCTCGCCACGTGCTCACGCGGGTGCCGACCAGCCGGATGCGTGCGCGGGCGAGGAGCGACGACAGGTGCGCGATCAGGGCGCCGTCGGGCGCGGAGGTGCGGATCACCGACAGGTGCGTGGCGACCTGCTGGTAGCGCTCCACCAGCTCGTCGCTCTCGGCCCCGCTCAGGCGGCCCCGCCCGACCAGCTCGTCGAGCCGTGCCCAGTCGTGGCCGTGGGTGAGCACGTACGCGTCGAGGTCCACGGCCACAGCCTAGGCTGAGGGGGTGACCAGCCCGGAGTTCGCGACGCTCACCAGCGACGACCTCGTCACCGGGGAGGCCGTCGCCCTCGACCTCCCCCCGGCCGGACTCGGCATCCGCCTGGCCTCCGGCCTCGTCGACGTCGTCGTGACCGTGCTGATCCTGGTGGTGCTGGCCCTCGTCTTCGGGGTGGCCACCGTGCGCACCGACGACGCCATCGCGGCGATCGCCGTGATCGCGGTGACCGTGCTGACCTTCGTCGGGTTCTCGACGACCCTCGAGACCCTCACCCGCGGCCGCTCGCTCGGCAAGCTCGCCACCGGGCTGCGGACCGTGCGCGACGACGCCGGACCGATCTCGTTCCAACACGCTCTGATCCGCTCCCTGATCGGCTTCGTCGAGATCTACCTGTTCTCCGGGGTGCCGGCGTTCTTCTCGATGCTGCTCAACGACCGGGGCAAGCGACTCGGTGACTTCGCCGCCGGCACGTACGTCGTCCGCTCGCGCGTGTCGCTCCGGCTCGCGCAGCCGACCCCGATGCCGCCCCACCTGCGCGCCTGGGCCTCGTCGGCCGACGTGACGTCGCTGCCGGTCGGCCTGGCCCTGGCCGTGCGTCAGTACCTCGCTCGCGCCGCTGCCCTCGACCCCGCCTCGCGGACCTCGGTCGGCGGGCGCCTCGCCGAGGAGGTCGGCGCGTCGGTCGCGCCGGCGCCGCCGCCGGGCACCTCGCCCGACGACTTCCTCGCCGCGGTCGTGGCGACCCGGCGCGAGCGCGACCTCGAGCGGCTGCAGCGCGACGGCGAGACCAGGCGGAGGCTCACCGGGCGATCCGGGCGACGCGGGCTCAGCTGAGCGAGGTCTCGCGACCCAGGCCCCACATCGCGGCGACGTGCCTCGCGTCGGTGCCGCAGCACCCACCGAGCACCTGGACCGCGGGCAGCTCGGTGAGCAGCCGATCGACCTGGACGGCCAGGTCGGGGATGTCGCCGTCGTCCAGGGTCTGCGACGCGTCGAGCTCGGCATGACTGAGCCGTGACGCGTTGACCCGCAGCCCCTGCACCCGGTCCCGCCAGGTGCGGCCCTCCTCCAGCCCCGCCCGCACGTGGTCGGGGTGGGCGCAGTTGACGACGAAGTACGCCGGATCGGCTGCGGCGTCGACCTGGTCGATCGCCTGCGCCAGCGCGAGCCCACCCGGCAGTCGTCCGTCGGTCTCGACGGTGAACCCGATCGCCACGGGGAGCCCGACCTCGTGGGCGGCGAGAGCGACCCCGATGGCCTCGTGCACGTCGGTGAGGGTCAGCGCCGTGGCCCGGTCGGCGCCCGCGGCGGCGAGAGCGGTCAGCTGTGGCAGGTGGTAGGCCGCGGCCTCAGCCACCTCCATCTGCTCCCCCGGCACGTAGCCGTCGCCGCGTGGGCCGACGACGCCGCCGACGAGCACGTCCGGGAGGTCGCCCGACCACGCCCGGGCCAGCCGCTGCAGGAACCGCACGGCGTCCTCGTTGACCCGGCGCACCGCGTCGGCGCCGTGACCGAGGCTCCGCAGCCAGTCGGGGTTGGCCCGCCACGTCGGGGTCTCCAGCAGCAGCGGGCGACCGACCGCGGCCGCCACGTCGGCGTACCCACGGAAGTAGTCGGTGAGCGCGGCACGGCCTGCCTCGTCCTCGAGCAGCGGGAAGGCCGCGAACGCCGGGAGGTCGAAGCCCCGGTGGTAGATCAGGTCGGTCTCGAGCCCACCGTCGGTCACCCATCCGTCCGCAGGCACCATGGCGTCTCCTCGCTCACCTCCGACGGTAGCGCAGATCCACCGGTTCGCGGCCGGCCGTCAGTCCCCTTCGCTCGAACTTCGTGACCGGTCGCTCCGCCCAGCGCTCGACCACGCCGCCCTCGAGGAGCGGCTCGGCGTCGAGCACCTCGACCATCTGCTCGGCGTACTCCGACCAGTCGGTCGCCAGGCGCCACAGGGAGCCGGGCGCGAGCCGCGAGGCGAGCAACGCGGCGTACTCCGGCTTCACCAGCCGGCGCTTGTGGTGCCGCGCCTTGTGCCACGGGTCGGGGAAGAACGTCCACAGCTCGGCGAGGCTGTCGGGCGCCAGGAGGTGCTCGGCGCACCAGACGGCGTCGACGGAGCAGAGCCGCACGTTGTCGACCCCGGCCTCGGCCAGCCGCGCGAGCGTGTCGGCGACACCGGGACGCCACACCTCGAGGGCGAGGACGTTGTGGTCGGGGCGCGCCGCGGCGAGGGCCACGGTCGCCTCCCCCACGCCCGAGCCGATCTCGACGACCAGGGGCGCCTCGCGCCCGAACCGGTCGCCGAAGGAAAAACCGGGGACGTCGACGGCCTCGTCGGGGATCACCCAGGCCTCGTGGTGCGCCTCCCAGGCGGCCTCCTGCCGCGGCGTGAAGCGACTGCCGCGGCGCGAGTAGGTGAGGACCTCACGGACTCGCCGTCCGCTCTCGGTCAGCTTGAGGTGCGGGCGAGCCGGCGGGGACCGGTCGAGGTCGGAGCCGCCCACGCTCAGAACCCGGAGGTCGTCGTCGCCGTGATGGCGATACCGATGAACAGCACCGCGACCAGCAGACCCACGACCAGGAGCGCGGTGGAGACGATCCCCAGGATCCACCCGATGGTGACCTGCTGGAGCCCGCCGATCTGACCGTTGGACGCCTGGATCTCCTTGCGCGCCCTGCCGCCCATCACCCAGGCGAAGGGGCCGGCCAGCTGGCACAGCACGAGGGCGAGGATGCCGACCACCAGGATCGTCGTGGCCTGCGGGTGGTCACGGGGCGGCTGGTAACCGCCGTACTGAGGCGCGCCGTAGGGGTTCGGGGGCTGCTGATCGCTCATGGTCGGAATCCTCTCACCCCCTCGGCCACGCACACACGTCCGGACACAGCACGAGGCCCCGCACCCAAGAGCTGGGTGCGGGGCCTCGCAGGTGGATCAGATGATCACTTGGTGATCTTGACGACCCGGCCGGCGCCGACGGTGCGGCCACCCTCGCGGATCGCGAAACGCAGGCCCTCGTCCATGGCGATGGGCTGGATCAGCTCCACCGACATCTCCGTGTTGTCGCCGGGCATGACCATCTCGGTGCCCTCGGGGAGGGTCACGACGCCGGTCACGTCCGTCGTACGGAAGTAGAACTGCGGGCGGTAGTTGTTGAAGAACGGCGTGTGACGGCCGCCCTCGTCCTTCGAGAGGATGTAGACGGACGCCTCGAAGTTGGTGTGCGGGGTCGTGGTGCCCGGCTTGATGACGACCATGCCGCGCTCGATGTCCTCGCGCTTGGTGCCACGGAGCAGCAGCCCGACGTTCTCGCCGGCCTGACCCTCGTCGAGCAGCTTGCGGAACATCTCGACGCCGGTGACGGTCGACTTCTGGGCGGTCTCGCGGATGCCGATGATCTCGACCTCCTCGTTGACCTTGACGATGCCGCGCTCGATACGGCCGGTGATGACCGTGCCGCGACCGGTGATCGTGAAGACGTCCTCGACGGGCATGAGGAACGGCTTGTCCGTCTCACGCTCGGGGGTCGGGATGGCCTCGTCGACAGCCGCCATGAGCTCGGCGATCGAGTCGCCCCACTTCTCGTCGCCCTGGAGGGCGGGGAAAGCAGCAACGCGGACGACCGGGATGTCGTCGCCGGGGAACTCGTACTCGCTGAGGAGCTCGCGCACCTCCATCTCGACGAGCTCGATGAGCTCCTCGTCGTCGACCATGTCGCACTTGTTGAGCGCAACCACGATCGAGGGGACGCCGACCTGGCGGGCGAGGAGCACGTGCTCCTTCGTCTGCGGCATCGGGCCGTCGGTGGCGGCGACCACGAGGATCGCGCCGTCCATCTGCGCCGCACCGGTGATCATGTTCTTGATGTAGTCGGCGTGACCGGGGCAGTCGACGTGCGCGTAGTGACGGTTCTCGGTCTGGTACTCGACGTGAGCGATCGAGATCGTGATGCCGCGCTGACGCTCCTCGGGAGCCTTGTCGATCTCGTCGAAGGCCGAGGCCTCGTTGAGGTCGGGGTGCTTGTCGTGCAACACCTTGGTGATCGCCGCGGTCAAGGTCGTCTTGCCGTGGTCGATGTGACCAATCGTTCCGATGTTGACGTGCGGCTTGGTCCGCTCGAACTTCGCCTTAGCCACTGGGGCTCCTCCTGGTTGGGTTGGTACTTGACTCGTACTGGGTGGGTTGGTGCGCCGAGGGTCCTCGGCGAGCTGAAACCGGGTGGGTTACTCGCCCCGGACCTTCTTGATGATCTCGTCGGCGACGTTCGTGGGAACCTCGGCGTACGAGTCGAACTCCATCGAGTACGAAGCCTGGCCGGAGGTCTTGGACCTCAGGTCGCCAACGTACCCGAACATCTCGGACAGCGGCACGAGGGCGTTGACGACCATGTCGCCGTGACGCTCCTCCTGTGCCTGGATCTGGCCCCGTCGGCTGTTGATGTCACCGATGACCGTGCCGAGGAAGCTGTCCGGCGTGGTCACCTCCACGGCGAACATCGGCTCGAGCAGGACCGGCTTCGCCATGCGGGCGGCCTCCTTGAAGGCCTGGTTGCCGGCGATCTTGAAGGCCAGCTCGGAGGAGTCGACGTCGTGGTAGGCGCCGTCCTCGAGCGTGAACTTCACGTCGACCATCGGGTAGCCGGCGAGGACACCGAACTCCATGGCCTCCTGGCCACCCTGGTCGACCGAGGGGATGTACTCCTTGGGCACACGGCCACCGGAGACAGCGTTGACGAACTCGTAGCCGGCGCCGGTGCCGGTCTCCGGGTCGATGTTGGGGCCGAGGGAGACCACGACCTTCGCGAACTGACCCGAACCACCGGTCTGCTTCTTGTGCGTGTAGGAGTGCTTCGAGACCTCCTTGCGCAGCGTCTCGCGGTAGGCCACCTGCGGCTTGCCGACGGTCGCCTCGACGCGGAACTCGCGCTTCATGCGGTCGACGAGGATCTCGAGGTGCAGCTCGCCCATGCCGGCGATGATCGTCTGACCGGTCTCTTCGTCGGCCTTGACCGTGAACGTCGGGTCCTCGTCGGAGAGCCGCTGGATGGCGGTTCCGAGCTTCTCCTGGTCGCTCTTGGTCTTCGGCTCGATGGCGACCTCGATCACCGGGGCCGGGAACGTCATCGACTCCAGGATCACCTGGTTGTTGGGGTCGGAGAGCGTGTGGCCGGTCTTGGTGTCCTTGAGACCCATGACGGCGACGATCTGCCCGGCACCGACCGACGCGATCTCCTCACGCTTGTTGGCGTGCATCTGGTAGACCTTGCCGATCCGCTCCTTGCGACCGTTGACCGAGTTGACCACGGTCGAGCCGGCCTCGAGCTTGCCCGAGTAGACGCGGACGTAGATCAGCTTGCCGAGGTGCGGGTCGGTGGCGATCTTGTAGGCCAGGCCGGAGAACGGCTCGTCGTCGGAGGGACGGCGGCGGATCTCCTCCTCCTCGTCACGCGGCGAGTGGCCGACGATCGCGTCGACGTCGAGCGGCGAGGGGAGGTACTTCACGACGGCGTCGAGCAGGGGCTGGACGCCCTTGTTCTTGAACGCGGTGCCGCACAGGACCGGGTTGAGCTTGTCGGCCAGCGTGGCGCGACGGATGGCGGCCTCGATCTCCTCGACCGAGAACTCGCCCTCCTCGAGGAACTTCTCCATGATCTGGTCGTCGGCGTCGCTGAGCGTCTCGAGGAGCTTCTCGCGGTACTCGGCGGCCTTCTCGGCCATCTCGGCCGGGATCTCCTCGATCTCGTAGTCCTCGCCGATGGCGGTCTCGCCGCGCCACACCAGGGCGCGCATCCCGACGAGGTCGACGACCCCGAGGAAGTCGCTCTCGGCGCCGATGGGCAGCTGGAGGACGAGCGGGGTGGAGTTGAGGCGGTCGACCATCATGTCGACGCAGCGGAAGAAGTCGGCACCGGTGCGGTCGAGCTTGTTGACGAAGCACATGCGCGGCACGGAGTACTTGTTGGCCTGGCGCCAGACCGTCATGGTCTGCGGCTCCACACCGGCAACACCGTCGAAGACCGCGACGGCGCCGTCGAGGACGCGCAGCGAGCGCTCGACCTCGGCGGTGAAGTCGACGTGCCCGGGGGTGTCGATGATGTTGATCTGGTGGTCCTTCCACCAGCAGGTCGTCGCGGCCGACGTGATCGTGATGCCGCGCTCCTGCTCCTGCTCCATCCAGTCCATGGTCGCAGCGCCGTCGTGGACCTCACCGATCTTGTAGCTGATCCCGGTGTAGAAGAGGATCCGCTCGGTGGTGGTGGTCTTGCCGGCGTCGATGTGCGCCATGATCCCGATGTTGCGAACGACGTTCAGGTCGGTGGTGATGTTGACAGCCACGTGAGTCAGCGTTCCTTAGGAAGTTGAGGAAAGGGTGAGAGGCGCGAGGCGCCTGGGCCCCGGCAGCGGGTGAGCACCAGTGGTGGTCACCCGCGACCGGGAGCACATCACCAGCGGTAGTGGGCGAAAGCCTTGTTCGACTCGGCCATCTTGTGCGTGTCCTCGCGCTTCTTCACCGCGGCACCGAGGCCGTTGGAGGCGTCGAGGATCTCGTTCATCAGACGCTCGTGCATCGTCTTCTCGCGACGGTCGGCGGCGTAGCCGACGAGCCAGCGCAGCGCGAGCGTGGTGCCGCGCGTGCCCTTGACCTCGATCGGGACCTGGTAGGTGGCGCCACCGACGCGGCGGGACTTGACCTCGATGGCCGGCTTGACGTTCTCCAGCGCACGCTTGAGCGTCACGACGGGGTCGGTCTGGTTCTTCTCGCGGCAACCCTCGAGCGCGGTGTAGACGATGCGCTGGGCCACCTGCTTCTTGCCGTCCTGCAGCACCTTGGAGACGAGCTGGGAGACCAGCTGCGAGCCGTAGACGGGGTCGATGTCGATCGGCCGCTTGGGGGCCGGACCCTTACGGGGCATTAGCTCTTCTCCTTCTTGGCGCCGTAGCGGCTGCGGGCCTGCTTGCGGTTCTTGACACCCTGGGTGTCGAGCGAGCCGCGGATGATCTTGTAACGGACACCCGGGAGGTCCTTCACCCGGCCGCCGCGGACGAGCACGATCGAGTGCTCCTGAAGGTTGTGACCGACACCCGGGATGTAGGCGGTGACCTCGACGCCACTCGACAGGCGCACGCGGGCGACCTTGCGGAGAGCGGAGTTCGGCTTCTTCGGGGTGGTGGTGTAGACGCGGGTGCAGACACCGCGACGCTGGGGCGAACCCTTGAGGGCAGGCGTCTTGTTCTTGGACACCTTGTCCTGACGGCCCTTGCGGACCAACTGCTGAATGGTGGGCACCTGGTGGTTCCCTTTCGTGTTGCTCTCAGTACCCGACGACCTGCCGGGCACGCGTGTAGCTCTCGTGCTCTGTGCCGTGCTGCGGCGTGTCCCGACTGCGGGCACGCGTCAGTGCCTAGGAGACCCAGGCACGAGGACCGAGGCTACCGGCCGCCCGACACTGGAGCAAAATCGCGACTCCGCGCCTCGGCACGCGCTCGGCGAGCCTCCCACACCACCACGTGGTGATGCCCCTTCCGCACGTAGACCGCGGCAGCCACGACGACTCCCAGGACGGTCATCAGCCCACCCGCGATCAGGGTCCAGCGGGCTCCGAAGACCTCACCGACCCAGCCGATCAGCGGCGAGCCGAGCGGCGTACCGCCCATGAACACCATCAGGTAGAGCGCCATCACCCGCCCGCGCATGCCCGCGTCGGTGTTCATCTGCACGAAGGTGTTGGCGCCGGTGATCATGGTCAGGGCCGCGAGGCCGAGCAGTGGGCAGAGCAGGGCGAAGGTGAGGTACGACGGCGCCAGGCCGGCGATCACCTCGATCACGCCGAAGGCCACCGCGGCTCCGACGACCAGGCGATGGCGCACCCGGACCCGTCCGGCGGCCAGCAGCGAGCCGGCCAGCGAGCCGACCGCCATGAAGGTGCCGAGCAGGCCGTACTCGGTGGGGCCCTTGTCGAACACCTCGGTGGCCATCAGGGCGGAGGTCATCTGGAAGTTGAGGCCGAAGGTGCCGGCGAAGAAGACCACCGCCAGGATCAGGAGCAGGTCAGGACGGCCCCGGACGTAGCGGACGCCCTCCACGATCTGCCCCGGGCCGCGGGCGACCAGCGCTGCCGTCTGCAGCCGTCGTCCGTCGAGCAGGGCGAGCGCCAGCACCGGCCCGGCATAGCTGAGGCCGTTGGCGACGATCACCCAGCCGGTCGCGGTCACCCCGCCGCCGAGGGCGGCGATCGACAGGCCGGCGATCGCCGGCCCGATGATGCGCGCCAGGTTGAAGCCGGCCGAGTTGAGGCCCACGGCGTTGCTGAGGTCCTCGGGGTCGACCATCTCGGAGACGAACGACTGTCGGGCCGGGGCGTCGAAGGCGGTCGACACGCCCAGCACGAACGCCAGGACGTAGACGTGCCAGACCTCCACCGCGCCGGTCACCGCCAGCAGTCCCAGCACCAGGGCCGGCGTCGCCATGCCGATGTTGGTCAGCTGCAGCAGGCGCCGCTTGGGGATGCGGTCGGCGATGACGCCGGCGAACGGCGAGAGCAGCAGGATCGGCAGGAACTGCAGGCCGGTCGTGATGCCGAGGGCGGCCGCCGAGTTGGCGGTGAGGAGCAGGACCAACCAGTCCTGGGCGACGCGTTGCATCCAGGTGCCGATGTTCGACACCAGGTTGCCGCCGGCGTACAGGCGGTAGTTGGGGTTGTGCAGGGACCGAAAAGTGGGGCTCAACTCGTGCTCAGCTTCTCCAGGATCGGGGCCGCCGCGCGCAGGACGGCACGTTCGTCAGGGGTCAGGTCGCCCAGTCGCAGCGCCAGCCACTCGTCGCGGCGGCGTCGGTCGGCCAGGAGCGTCGCGCGACCGTGGGCGGTCAGGCTCACCACGACCTGGCGTCGGTCGGTGTCGTGCGGTCGACGCGCGACGTAGCCGCCGTCCTCGAGGCACGCGACCGTGCGGGTCATGCTGGGCGGGCGGACCCGCTCGTGGGTGGCCAGCTCGCCCGGGGTGAGGTCACCGTTGCGATGCAGCGCGCCGAGCACGGCCATCGCGTTCATGCTCAGCTCGTTGTCGGGGTGGCGCTCGCCCGCCAGTCGTCGCCGCAGGCGCATCACGGAGAGCCGGAGCTCTGAGGCGAGTCCGGCATCGGTACGGGCGGCGCGGGCGACGGTGGGCATCACTGGGCACAACTCGTTACCGTTGCTAACTATTCCGCCGAGAAGCAGGCGGGCCCGCTGCTCTGATCAGGAGCGGGCCCCGCCTCAGGGAGTCAGTGCTTGGTCATCCAGATCACTTCGCGCGGCGACTCGGCACAGTAGGTGTAAGTGTTGCCCCCACAGACCACCTCGTACGTCTTGGACGTCATTCTGAGCTGATGCCCCGAGTTCCCCCACTTGATCGTGGGGCGGCCGTCGGCAACTCGAAAAGCCACCCCCAAGTTCACCGGTGAACCGATGCGGCTGCACCAGAACTTGTCGTCCGGGGCGTCGGGCAGCGCCTGCGCGGCAACGAAGGCCCCCACTGCGTAGCCGTTCTTGGTCCAGTTCCACGGGAGCTGGAGCAGACCCTTGAGCGCCTCGGTCCCCTTGCTGGAGGCGGAGCGAGGCTTCTTGGTGCACCGGTCCGCTTGAACCTGAATCGAGGACTTGCCGACCTTGTTGAACAGCACTGAATAACCATTGCGACTACTTGCGGGCTTGACCTCCGTGATGCGCTCCCCGCGGGTGGTCACGTAGACGTCCTCGCGACTCTGGATGGGGAAGGCCCGCTTGATCTTCCAGCCCTTCGTCGTCTTGCAGACCCGCAGACGTAGCTTGACGTAGCCCACGTCGACGTTCTCGCGGTAGTAGTACCTCGAGGTGACGACCTCGCCAGATCGCTTTCGCTTCGTGTACTGCACGTAGTCGTCAGCAGTCGCGTCGATGCGCACCGGATACATGTGACACGTGCGCGCAGACGCTGGGGACGCCGTGACCGCGACATAGGCAGGGAGCAGCGCCACACACAACGCGAGCGCGAGCAGGTGGCGTGGAGCGAGAATTGGCAGCACAGGGGCCTCCGGGATCCGAGATGGGTGGTCATCCTTCGACTGACCGGTCAGCCGAAGGCCGTCACTGTAATCCGC
>JBFJKO010000003.1:0-23530 GCA_041634935.1 Nocardioides sp. | reverse complement strand
GAACACCCGGAGCTCGACCTCACTCGCGCGGCGGAGCGACCGCCGCACGTAGGATTCGGAGGCGGCGTGCACCACTGCCTGGGTCACTTCGTCGCGCGCACCGACATGGCCGTGGCGCTGCCGCTCCTCGCCCGGCGGATGCCGTGCGCCGTCGCCGACGGCACCGGGCAGTGGCTCCCGGTCTCGGGCAACACCGGTGCGCTCAGGTTCCCGATCCGCTTCGACCCGACCTGACGTCCGGCGGTCGCGAACCGGTCACGGCGGACGCGAACGACGCCGCCCGCTGGAGCGAGGCCTCGGCCGGCGGCCACCACGGCGCCCAGAGCTGCATCATGTGCAGCCCCTCCGGCTCGACGTGCAGGTGCACCCGGACCCCGGCGGCCCGGGCGGCCTCGGCCAGCAGGAGGGTGTCGTCGAGCAGCACCTCGCCACCGCCCACCTCGAGCAGCAGGGGCGGCAACAGGGCCAGGTCGGCGAGCAGGGGCGAGACCTCGGGGTCGTCGGCGGCGCGGTCGCCGAAGCACTGCCGGGCGAGCTCGGTGTCGCCCTGGTCGTCGACCATGGGGTCGGTGGCCTCGTGCGACATCCGCGTCGTTGACCTGCCGCTGCGGTCGGTGTTGGGGGAGAAGAGCATCAGACCGGCGGGCTCCGCGCCGCGTCGCGCGAGAGCCAGGGCCGTCACGAGCGCGAGATGCCCGCCGGCCGAGTCGCCGGCCAGCACCACCGGCCCGGCGGCCTCCTCGCAGGCCGCCGTGGCCGCGTCGAGCTGGCTGGGCCACACGTGCTCCGGCGCGAGGGGGTACGACGGCAGGACGACGCTCAGCCCGGTCGCCTCGGCCAGCGCGTGCCCGATCCGGGCGTGCGTGCCGGGGGAGCCGAAGGCGTAGCCACCGCCGTGCAGGTAGACGATCGTGCCGCCCTCGCCGGGGATCCGGACCGACTCGGCCGTCCGCTCTGCGTCGGCTCCCAGCACCAGGGCTGCGAAGGCCCGGCGGCGCGTCTCGGGGTCACCGTCGATCGGGTGGCGGTGGATGCGCTCGAGGATCGCGTCGCGCTCCACGGGACCGTCGAAGGGGCCATCGAAGGGGCCATCGAAAAGGCCGGTCACGTCAGGGCATCTGCAGGGCGCGCACGGACCGGGAGATCCCCGAGGACGTCCGCTCGAGGAAGACGATCTCGCCGAACTCGACGTGCAGCCACGCCTCGGTGTCGTCGGTCAGCGGCTCGGAGGCGAAGAGCGCCGAGGTCGGCGTGCCGTCGTCACCCGCATCGAGCTCGTAGGTGCCCTCGTAGTCCTGGAAGTTGCGGCCGGTGATGACGTACATCGGCTCCCAGAGCATCGAGAGCGCGTGGTCCTTGCTGCCGGCCTCGGACTTGCGCAGCTCACGCCAGTCGCCGGTCACCTCGGTCTCACCCTGGTGCCCCGCGCCGAAGTTGACGCCGACGATGCGACCCGGGGCGACCAGGGCGATCTTGAGCTTGGTCAGGGCCACCAGGTCGAGGCTCTTCATCGCCTGCAGCACGACCTCGAGCAACCGCTCGAACCCGCGCTGCACGTCGTCGTCGCTGTCGCCCTCCAGCAGCGAGAGCAGCAGGACGTAGAGGAACTCGGTGTCGGTGGTGCCGCGCATCTGCTCGAGGTACTCGTCCTTGCAGTGCGCCAGGAGCTCGCGCTGCAGCAGGGTCCAGTGGGCGAGGTTGCCGTTCTGAGCCATGATCCAGGGCGTGCCCGCGTAGGCGTAGGGGTGGCAGTTCTCGTCGACGAGCACGGTGGCGGCGTTGTAGTCCGCGGCTCGCACGTGCGCCAGCATCGTGCTCGCCTGGAGGCTCGGGATGATCCGCTCGGCGTTGTCGTCGTAGAAGGCCGCCATCGGCCTGCGGTAGAGCAGCGGCTCGTCGGGCTTGAGCAGGTGCTCGCTCCACACCCCGAAGCCCCACCCCGCGAGCTGCAGGAGCGGGTGGCGCTCAGGGTCCAGCGACTGGTTGACGAGGCTGTTCTCGGGCTTGAGGAGCAGGCTCTCGAGAGGGATCTCGGGCCCGATGTAGGCAAGTACTCGGCACATGTCGCTCCTCACCTGACCCGGAGGTCGGTCTCGTGGTTCGCCTCAGCATGACCTGCTCGCCGCCGCGCCAAACGTGTGCGGGTCGGAGGTCAACCAAATGACCCTCTCGTGCGTCGAAGTAGTAGGCGCTCGCGGCAGCAGGGCCCAGGGCGCACCCCGACCACCTGGAGGCGGCGTCATGTCGCGAACCACCTGCCGTGCTCACGGCCACTCCACTCGTAGGACCTCCCGGGCGGCGCTGCTGCTCGGCAGCGCGTCAGCGCTCGTGCTCCCACTGCTCACCTCTCCCGCCGCAGGCTCCGCCGCCACCGGAGCACCCGACTCGGCCCGCGCACCGGTTGCTGCTGCCGCCGCTGCCTGCCGAGCGCCCGTCGTGGCGCCGATCCCGACCGGGCCGGCCGCGGCTCAGCAACGGCTCGACGGAGTCCGGGTCGGACGCCACGACGACGCCGGCTTCGACCGTGTCGTCTTCGAGCTGTCCGGCGTCCCGGGCTACCAGGTGCGTCGGGTGAAGGAGGTCGTGGCGGACGGTTCGGGCCGGACCCTGAACCTCCGGGGGCGCGCGTTCCTCATCGTGCGGCTCGAGCCCGCCGTCGCCCACGACGAGGACGGTCGACCCACGTCGCCGCGCCGCCTCCGACGGGACTTCAAGACGGTGCGGGTGGTGCGCCGCGTCGGCGACTTCGAGGGCGTGGTGACCTACGGGATCGGTCTCCGGCGGATGCGGGACTACCGCGCCTTCACGACGGGCTCTCCTGCCCGGCTCGTGATCGACGTGGCGCACCGCGGCCGGCGTCCCTTCGACTGCCGGCCGGGAGCGGTGCAAGTCGTCTTCGCCACCTCCGACGCGACGCCCGCCACGACCACGCGCCGGGTGCCGACGCCGGCGCTGATGCGCGGTGCGCTGACGGCGTTGTATGCCGGCCCGACCGACTACGACCGCCCGGCCGGGCTCGTGTTCGTCTCGAGCGAGTCGACCGGGTTCACCCGGCTGCGCCTGCGCAACGGCGTGGCTCGGGTCCAGCTCACCGGCGGCTGTGACAGCGGCGGCGCGACGTTCACCGTGGCGAACGAGATCATCCCGACCCTCAAGCAGTTCGGCTCGGTGAAGGCGGTGAAGATCTATGACCCGGCCGGGACCACCGAGCGACCGCGCGGACGCACGGACTCCATCCCGACCTGCCTCGAGCCCTGACGGCGGGGTGCGCCACGAGCTCCTGCTCTAGGCGGCCTGGAGGGCATCGCGCGACGCGCGCTCGGCGCGCTCCCGGTGCCAGGCGCGGTGGGCGACGTGGGCCGTGGTCGAGGCGATCAGCAGCAGGAGCGTCGCGTCGAGCCAGCCGGGCAGGCCCCCCAGGGCGGCGATGATGGTGATGCCGTTGACGAGCACCACGAGCCCGCCGACCAGCGTGCCCATCGGGGCGTGGGGGAGACGGCCGGCCAGCCGCGCGGCGATGGGGGCGACGATGACGCCACCGAGCACGAGGCCGAGGACGGGCAGCCACGGGATGCCGTGCTGGGCGGCGCCGGTGAGGAAGCCGATCGAGACCGAGACGGCGACCAGGAACTCTGCGGCGTTGGTCGTGCCGACCACCTTGCGGGGCTCGTGCCGGGTCACGGTCATCAGGCTCGGGGTGACCACGGGGCCCCAGCCGCCGCCACCGGTGGCGTCGACGAAGCCGCCGAGGAGCCCGATCGGACCCAACCAGCGCACGGTGTGACCGTTGCGGGGGGTAGGGATCAACCGCAGGCCGAGACCGAAGCGGGCGAAGATCACGAGTCCGAAGAAGAGCAGGAGCCCGGCCATCCAGCCCTTGGCCGAGGCCATGCTGATGTTGGTGAGGACGACGGCCCCGAGGAAACCGCCGATCGCGCCGGGGAGGGCGACCCGCACCAGGATCGCGCGGTCGATGTTGCCCTCACGCCAGTGTGCGAGCCCACTGATCAGCGTGGTCGGCAGCTTGGCTGCGTGCGTCGCCGCGCTGGCGGTGGCCGGGGCGATGCCCATGAAGAGCAGGACGGTTGCCGACGTGACGCCGAAGCCCATGCCGAGCGTCCCGTCGACGAGTTGGGCGAGCCCGCCGGCGAGGGCGAAACCGAGGACGATCCACATGTGCTGCTCCTGGGGGAAAGGTTGGTGAGTGGCCTAAACATAGCAGTTCACTAGACTTAAGCAACAAGACGCGCACGGCGCGTCCGTATCCTGTGGCGCGTGCCCCGCCCACCGTCCTTCCTCGACCTGCTCTACGCCGGCGCGTCGGAGGAGGCTCTCGACCAGGCCCTGCGTGACCGGGAGCGATCGGCACCGGACGACGACGCGCGGGCCGACCTGCGCCACCAGCACGGCGTCGCCCTGCGTCTGCGGGAGCGGATGTCGGAGCAGCGTCGTCGGGAGGCCGAGCTGGGAGCGCTCTACGAGACGGCCCACGACCTGATCGCGATCCGCGACGTCGATGCGATCCTGACGGCGATCGTCCGGCGCGCCCGGCGGCTGCTCCAGGCCGACATGACCTACCTCTCGCTCAACGACGAGGCCGAGGGCGCGTCGTACATGCGCGTCACCGACGGCTCGGTGTCGGCGGAGTTCCGCAACCTCAGGCTGCCGCTCGGGACGGGTCTGCTCGGGCTCGTCGCCCAGACCGGCGCGCCCTACTACACCGACGACTACCGCCACGACCAGCGCTTCGAGCACCAGGACTACATCGACCACGCGGTCAACGACGAGGACATCCGCGCGATCCTCGGCGTGCCCCTCGTCGTCGAGGGCAAGGTCATCGGTGCCCTGCTCGCCGGCCACCGGGCCGTGCGTCCGTTCCCGGCGAGCGAGGTCACGCTGCTGACGTCGTTCGCGGCGCACGCCGCCGTGGCGCTCGAGAACGCACGGCTCTTCACTGCCACGCAGCAGGCGCTCGCCGAGGTCGACGACGCCAACCGCCAGCTGCAGGAGCAGACCCGCGCCGTCGAGACCGGCGTGCAGGCGCACGACCGGTTGACCGAGGTGATCCTCCACGGCGGCGGCCTCGACCAGGTCGTGCAGGCGCTCGCGGAGGTGCTCGACGGCCAGGTCTGGATCCACGACGTCGGTGGCGCCACCGTGGCGGCCGCAGCCTCCGGCGGCCTCTCGCCGTCCCAGGCGGGCCTGTCGACGGCGCTGGAGGAGTCCCTGACGACGGGCCGGAGCGTGGAGGTCGAGCCCGGCCTCTACCTGGTCGCGGCCCTGGCCGGCAGCGAGCACCTGGGCACCCTCGTGCTGCGGCCCACGGCGGGCACCCTCGAGATGGCCGGACGGCGCACGCTCGAGCGCGGCGCGATCGTCACCGCCCTGATCCTGCTCTTCAACCGCTCGGTGAGTGCCGCGGAGGACCGCGTCCGGGGCGAGCTGCTCACCGACCTGCTCGCGGGCCGGGAGAAGGACCGGGGCTGGCTCCGGGAACGCGCGCGCAGGCACCGGCTCGACCTCGACCGGCTGCGGGTCGTGGCCGTGGCCGACGTGCACGGCGCCGACCCCCACCGCGCGTCGCTGGTGGCGGCTCGCCTCGCCGACGAGGTGCACGGCCTGGGCGGCGAGCACGAGGGACACATCGTCCTGCTCGCCGCGGCCCAGGACCCGCTCGCGACCGCCCGCCAGCTCCACCACGCACTCGCCCAGGTCGCGCAGACGGTGACCGTCGGCGTCGACGTGGTCGAGGCCCACCCGAGCGACCCTGATGGCCCTGACGACCTCAGCGCGGCGTGGAGACGGGCGCGTGCGAGTGTCCGCACGTTGCAGACCCTCGGACGTGCCGGCGAGGTGAGCGACCCGGCAGGGCTCGGGCTGGCGCGACTCGTGCTCGGCGACAACGGCCCGGCCGAGCTCGACGCCTACCTCGAGCGGACGCTGGGTCCGCTGCTGGCCTACGACGCCGAACGGGGGACCGACCTGGTCGGCACGCTGGAGGCCTGGTTCGCCGCGAGCGGCAGGACCGCCCGCACGGCCGAGGCGCTCCACGTGCACCCCAACACCGTCGCCCAGCGGCTCGACCGTGTCGGTGCGCTGCTCGGGGAGGGCTGGCGCGACCCGGGTGCGGCGCTGGAGCAACAGCTCGCGCTGCGCCTCTGGCGGCTCTCCCGCACGCAGGGTGTCGGCTGACCACAGGTGTGGCCAGCAACTATGTGGCAACGTCACATGTGCGGCGCGTCGGTTCGTGCGTAGCGTCGCCCGAATGAACGAGACCCCCGTCACACGCCCTCTCGAGGGCCGCACCGCTCTGGTCACCGGCGGCGCCGGTGGCATCGGCCGCGCCGTCTGCGCGCGGCTGGCCGCCGACGGCGCCCACGTGATCGTCCTGGACCGCGACGAGCAGAACGCCAAGCAGGTGGCCACCGACCTCGGCGGCGAGGCCCTGGTCGCCGACCTCGGCGACCCCGGCGTCTTCGACGACCTCGACCGCCAGGGGCTGTCGGCCGACATCCTGGTCAACAACGCCGGGCTCCAGCACGTCGCGCCCGTCGAGGACTTCGAGCCCGAGCAGTTCTCCCTCATCCACCGGGTGCTGCTCGAGGCGCCGTTCCGACTCAGCCGTGCGCTGCTGCCGGGCATGTACGACCGGGGCTGGGGCCGACTGGTCCACATCACCTCGGCCCACGGGCACCGCGCGTCGGCGTACAAGTCGGCCTACGTGAGCGCCAAGCACGGCCTCGAGGGGTTGTCGAAGGTCATTGCCCTCGAGGCGGCCGGCAAGGGCGTCACCAGCAACACCGTGGCCCCCGGCTACGTGCGGACCGCGCTCGTGGAGAACCAGGTCGCCGACCAGGCGACCAGCCACGGCATCACCGAGGACGAGGTCCTCGAGCGGGTCCTGCTGGCCCGCACCCCGGTCAAGCGCCTCATCGAGCCCGAGGAGGTGGCCCACTCGGTCGCCTACCTGTGCGGTCCCGGCACCACGTCGGTGACCGGGTCGTCGCTCCTCCTCGACGGCGGCTGGACCGCCTCGTGACCTCCCTCCCCGAACGAAAGGAGCGCCGATCGTGATCGGGCTCATCGGCATCATCCTGTCCCTCGTCCTGCTGATCGCGCTCGCCTACCGCGGGATCAACGTGATCATCCTGGCGCCGCTCATGGCGCTCCTCGCGACGGCGTTCGCGGGCGGCCTGCCCATGCTCGCCACCTACACCCAGGTCTTCATGCCCGCGCTGGGCAAGTACCTCATCACCTACTTCCCGCTGTTCCTCCTCGGCGCACTCTTCGGCAAGCTCATGGACGACAGCGGCGCGGCCCGCGCGATCGCACACGTCATCGTCGACAAGCTCGGCGACGCCCGCGCGATCCTGGCGATCGTCCTGGCGTGCGGCATCCTCACCTACGGCGGCGTGTCGCTCTTCGTGGTGGCCTTCGCGGTCTTCCCGATCGCCGCAGCGCTCTTCCGCGAGGCCGGGGTGCCCAAGCGGCTGATCCCCGCGACCATCGCGTTGGGCTCGTTCACCTTCACGATGACCGCCCTGCCGGGCACGCCGCAGATCCAGAACGCGATCCCGGCGCCGTTCTTCGGCACGAACGCCTTCGCCGCCCCGGTGCTCGGCATCATCGCGGCCCTCATCATGTTCGGCGGCGGCACCGCCTGGCTGATGCGCCGTGCCGCCAAGCTGACCGCGGCGGGGGAGACCTACCAGCCGGTGGAGGCCCCCAAGGGCGGCGGGTTCCTGGGTCGCGGCGCGAAGGGCAGGAAGAACGGCAAGGACGCGGGCACGACTCCGGACGTGACCCCGGGTGGCGGGCAGTCGGTGTCGACGGGCGAGCCCGGCGCCGTCCTCACCGCGCCGGCGCCGGCCGAGGTCGACGTGGCCACCGACCAGGCGACCCTGCCGCGTCCGAGCGCGCTGATCGCCTTCCTCCCGATCGTCGTGGTCATCGCGCTCAACTACGTCCTCGTCACCTGGGTGTTCCCCGCGATGGACACCGACTACCTGGCCGGCGACACCTACGGCAACACCGACGTCGACACCGTCGGCGGCATCTGGGCGATCGCGGTGTCGCTGGTGGTGGCCTGCCTGCTCGTCGTGGCCACGAACCTGAGCCGCTTCACCGACGTCAAGGAGACGGTCAACGAGGGCACGATGGGTTCGTTCCTGCCCATCTTCAACACGGCCAGCGAGGTCGGGTACGGCGCCGTGATCGCCTCGCTGCCCGCGTTCCGGATCGTGCGCGACTCGGTGCTCGGCATCTCCAACAACCCGGTCATCTCGCTGGCCGTGGCCGTCAACGTGCTCGCCGGCATCACCGGCTCCGCCTCGGGCGGCATGAGCATCGCCCTGCAGACGCTCGGTGAGGAGTTCCGCGGTCTCGCCGTCGACCAGGGGATCGCGCTGGAGCTGATGCACCGGGTGACCGTCCTGGCGGCCGGCGGCTTCGACGCCCTGCCGCACAACGGCGCGGTGGTGACGGTCCTGGCGATCTGCGGCCTGACGCACCGCCAGTCCTACAAGGACATCTTCGTGGTCGCGGTCGCCATCCCGCTGGTGGCCCTGACCGTGGTGATCACCCTCGGCACGCTGTTGGGCGGCTTCTGAGCGACACCACCGTGCGCACCGGCGCTAGAAGATCGACCAGCCGGTGCGCGTGGTGAACCGGTCGTGCGCCGCCATCCCGGCGGCGGAGTTGCCCGAGGGCCCCAGGCCGGGGCTCCACACGCAGATCGTGCAGACGTCGGGGATCACCGCCAGGATGCCGCCGCCGACGCCGCTCTTGGCCGGCAGCCCGACGCGGTAGGCGAACTCGCCGGCGGCGTCGTAGGTGCCGCAGGTGAGCATCACGGCGTTGATCCGCTTGCTCTGGCTCGTCGAGATGCACTGGGTGCCGCTGGCCATGACCCCGTTGCGGGCCAGGAAACCGGCGGCGAGAGCCACCTCGCGGCAGGTCATCGACAACGAGCACTGCCAGAAGTACTGCTCCAGCACGTCCTCGACGGAGCAGGCGAGGTTGTCGTAGCTGGCGAGCAGGTGGGCCATCGCTGCGATGCGGTGGCCCTTCTCGGCCTCGGAACGCGCGACGGCCGGGTCCCCGTCGATGCGGGGGTTGCCGCTCTCGCGCCGCACGAAGTCACGGATCACCGAGGACGCGTCCCCGGTCATGTGGTGGAGGCGGTCGGTGACGACCAGGGCTCCCGCGTTGATGAAGGGGTTGCGCGGCCGGCCGTTCTCCTGGTCGAGGTGGAGCAGTGAGTTGAACGGGTTGCCCGACGGCTCACGCGACACGTTCTCCCAGATCGCGTCACCGCCGTGCTCGATGGCGAGCGCGAGGCTGAGCACCTTCGAGATGCTCTGCACGGAGAACGGCGTGTCGGCGTCGCCGGTGGCGTGGACGTCACCGTTGTTCATCGCCACGACCATCCCGAACTGGTGCGGGTCGACGTGGGCCAGCCCCGGGATGTAGTCGGCCACCTTGCCGGTGCCGACATGGGGCGCCACCTCTGCGCGGATCGTCTCGAGCACCAGGTCCAGGTCCATGGCCCCGAGTCTGCCCGGGCCCTCGCTCGCCCGGCTCACCAGGGGACGGGGGCGGCGGGCAGCTCGACGTGGAACGCGGCGCCGCCGAGGTCGCCCCGGTCGACCCAGATCCTCCCGTGGTGACGCTCGACCACCTGTCTGCCGATGGCGAGCCCGATGCCGGTGCCCTCGACCGTGCCCACGTCGGCCCCGCGCTGGAACATGTCGAAGACGCGTGACTCGTCACCGTCCGCGATCCCGGGACCGTCGTCGCTGACGTGGACGACGCCGCGACCGGGGGTGGCGACGGGCTCGGCACCGACCTGCACGGTCGGAGCGTGGCCGTCGCGGCTGCCGGCGTACTTGAGCGCGTTGCCGACGAGGTTGGAGAAGAGCTGACGCAGCAGCCCGGCGTCGCCCATGACCGTGGGCAGCGACCCGACCTCGATGGTGGCGTCGCCGTGACCCAGGCTGCGCTGCTCGGCGACCACGGTCGCGAGGAGCTCGTCGAGGTCCACGGGCTCGGTCGTGAGGGCACCCAGGCCGATCTGGGTCAGCGCGAGCAGGTCGGCGATCAGGTCGGTGCCGCGCCGCGACGCCGCTTCGACGCGCCTGATCCAGTCGAGGGTGAGCGGCTCGGCGCCACCGTCCTCGGTGCTCTCGCGGAGCAGCTCGGCGTAGCCGGTGATGGTGGTCAGGGGGGTGCGCAGGTCGTGCGCGACGACCCCGGCGAACTGCCGCAGGTCGTCGTTCATGCGGTGCAGCTCCGACTCGGCCTGGTGGCGAGCGGTCACGTCGCGCAGGAACGCGTGGAAGCCCCATCCCCGGTCGACTGCGACCGCCCACACGGTCAGCTCGACGAAGAGGTGACGGCCGTCGCGGTGCAGCGCGTCGAGCTCGATGGGCCGCCCCAGGAGGGGCCCCTCTCCGGTCATCGAGGCCCGGCGCAGCCCCTCGCGGTGCGCGGAGGCGAGGGCCGGCGGGATGATGAGCTCGTCCAGGTAGTGGCCGATCGCCTGCTCGGCGGTCCAGCCGAAGAGGTCGGTCGCCGCGCGGTTCCAGTCCTCGACGAGACCGGTCGGGCTCAGCGCGATGTAGGCGTCCGCCGAGTTCTCCACCACCGCGCGGGCGTGGCTCTCGCTCCGGATCAGTCGCGCCGCGAGCCGGTCGCGCACCGCCAGGCTCTGCTGGAGCCGCTCCTGGGTGTCGACGGCGTCGGCCCGTCGCAGGTCGACCTTGCCGAGCTCACGGCACTGCAACCAGACCCCCACCACCCCCACGACGGTGCCGAAGGTGACCAGGAGCGCCAGCGCGGACCGGGCGTCGTACAGGCCGCGCTCGAGTCCGGCGACCAGCACCGCTCCGACCCCGATCGGCATCAGCAGGGCCCACGGCAGCAGCCGGCGCAGCAGGACGGCGCCGACGGAGTCGCCGGTGAGCAGGTGCATGAAGCCCTCGTCCGCGCGCAGGCAGAGCACGGCGACGCTCAGCAGGCTCAGTGCGGCCGCGGTCGGCACGGCCATGGAGGTGTAGACGTCGACCCGGTAGAGGGGCTCGATGCTGAACAGGTAGCCGACGACCGCCACCACGCCGAGCGCCAGGGTGGCCGTGGCGAGCCCCTGCGCCCACCGCACGAGGCCACGCGTCGTGGCGATCACGGCCATGCCGAGTCCGGTCAGGCACACCGCGGTCACCGGGGACATGCGCCCGGGCCGACTCGTCCCGACCGCCCCCGGACGGTCGAGGCCGAAGGGGTTGTCGATGCCCAGGTCGATGCCGGCGACGTACTCGACGAGGGTCAGGGCACCCGCGACGATCACGGCGGTCGCCAGGCCCAGGACCGCGCCGGTGGTGCGGGGCCCGCGTGCTGCCCGGGCGAGGAGCACGGTAGCGACCCCGAGGCACACCAGGCCCACGGCGGCGTTGAGCTTCATCGAGACCTGGCCTGGGAGCACCGAGGTCAGGACCGGCACGTCGGCCACCCAGCCGACGAGGACGACCACGCCCGCCAGCGCCGCGATCGCGCCGCCGATGCCCGCGGAGTGGCGAAGCCGACCGGCCCAGGGACTCTCAGGGTGCGCTGGGGACACCCGTGGATCCCGGTCCAGCATCGCGCCCCCCTTGCCGCTGACTGTCAGGGCACTCTAGAACGGGAAGGCGTTCTCGCGCCGCAACCCATTGCGTGCGGCGTCGCTGCGGAGGAAGGTGGAGAGGCAGCGGCGGTGCCGCTCGGGTGCCGCCCCGACGGAGGGCCACACTCATGTATGCACGATCCACCACCATCACCGGCGACCCGGCGCGGCTCGACGACGCGATCGCCTTCGTCCGCGACGACGCCATGCCCACCATGATGTCCCTCGAGGGCTGCGCGGGCGTGTCGATGCTCGTCGAGCGCGAGACCGGACGCGCGATCACCACCACCTCGTGGGAGACCCGCGAGGCGATGGCTGCCTCGGACCCCCGACTCGCCCCGCTGAGGGCGCGTGGCGTCGCCATCCTGGGCGACGGTGAGCTCACGATCGACCACTGGGAGGTCGCGCTGATGCACCGCGACCACGACGCACCCGAGGGTGCCGCGTGCCGGGTCACCTGGCTGCGCCTCAACCACGGCGACGTGGAGCGCGGCCTGGAGCGGTTCCGTGCCTCGGTGCTGCCCGCCATCGAGGACCTGCCCGGCTTCTGCAGCACCAGCCTGATGATCGACCGGGAGCACGGCCGGGCCTGCAGCACCACGACCTACGACACCACCGAGTCGATGGCGCAGAGCCGTGACCGCAGCTGGGCGTTGCGCGAGTCGGCCGTCCGCGAGGTCGGCGTCGACGTGCGGGACGTCGCCGAGCTCGAGCTCGTCCTCGCGCACCTGCGGGTGCCCGAGCTGGTCTGAGTCAGGAGTCCTTGCCGCTGTCACGAACCCGTCAACACCTAGCCCCTTTGTGTCATTGCCAACCAGGGCGGGGGCGAGGATGGTGGAGGACGGTGGCAGTGCCGTTCGCGCGCTGCGCCGGGGCTGGGGGTGGTAGCCGAGTGCAGTCCGACCAACGCGTCTCGGGTCACCGGCGCGCCGAAGCGCCAGGAAGTGCCATCCATGTCCATTTCAGTAGCAGCATCACAGAGCGGAACCGTTCGGTTCGACGACGACCAGCTCGCCGAGCTCCGCACCATGTTCCGTGGTCAGCTCTATGCGCCGGACGACCCCGGCTACGACGAGATCAGGGCCGTCGAGAACCTCGCGATCGACTGCCGTCCCGGCCTGGTGATCCGGTGCTCGGGGGAGGCCGACGTCATCGACGGCGTGCAACTGGCGCGCGAGCGCGGACTGCTCCTCGCCGTCAGCGGAGGCCGGCACCACGTGGCTGGGCACGGCACCGTCGACGGCGGGCTGGTGCTCGACCTGCGTGACATGAACGCGGTCTGGGTCGACCCCGCCAACAAGACGGTGCGCGTGCAGGGCGGCGCGACGTGGGGTCAGGTCGACCGGGAGGCCCAGGTGTTCGGTCTGGCGGTGCCGGGAGGCGTCGTGTCGACCACCGGCGTCGGAGGCCTGACGCTCGGGGGAGGCATCGGCTGGCTCCATCGCAAGTGGGGTCTGGCCTGCGACAACCTGCTCTCGGCGCAGGTCGTGCTCGCCGACGGGAGCCTCGTCACTGCCAGCGAGGACGAGCATCCCGACCTGTTCTGGGCGCTGCGCGGGGGTGGCGGCAACTTCGGGGTCGCCGTCGACCTCACCTACACCGCCCGAGAGATCGGCCCGGACGTCGCCCTCGCCGTGGTCTTCCACAAGGCCTCCGACGGACGCGAGCTGATGCCGAGGTGGCGCGACCTGGCGCTCCGGGCCGGCGACGAGGTCACCACCCGCGCGCTCTACTGGTCGCTGCCGGCCGCGCCCGACCTGCCGCCGCCGATCCAGGGTCAGGACGTCTTCATCGTCGCGGCCCTGTATGCCGGCGAACGCCAGGAGGGGCAGGCCCTCATCGACGAGTTCCGCGCGCTGGGGGAGCCGCTGTTCGACCTGAGCGGGCACCTGCCGCACTACCGGGCGTTCCAGGCGGGGTTCGACCCGTTGGTCAAGAATCTCCACAGCTACTGGAAGTCGACCTACCTCGACGAGCTCAGCGACGAGGTCCTGGCGTTCATCCACGACCGTGCGATGACCCGTCCCGACCCGAGCGTGCTCATCCACGTCCCGATCATGGGAGGTGCCACCGCTGCGGTGGCGCCCGAGGCCACTGCCTTCGGGGACCGCAGCGCTCCGTTCATGCTCAGCATCGACGGGGGCACCTACGACCCGGCCAACTACGACGCCGTGCGCGCCTGGGTCCAGGACGCGATCGCCGAGGCGGGCCGCCTACGTGGCAGCGGAGGGGCCTATCTGAACTTCTCGGGGGACCCCACGACCGACGAGGCTGTGCTCCAGCAGCAGTACGGCGGCAACCTCGACCGGCTGCGCGCGGTCAAGGCGACCTACGACCCGGGCAACCTGTTCCGGATCAACAACAACATCACTCCGGCGTGACGTCGTCGCCTGCGTGGTTGGTCGCCCAGGCCCGGGCGACCAGCTCACGCAGGACGGCGAGGTCGACGTCGTCCAGCCTCTTGACGTAGAGACAGCCCTTGCCCGTGGTGTGCGGGCCCAGGCGCTCGAGCAGGTCGCTGTTGCTGTCGTAGTAGGTGAGCCCGTAGAGAGTCAGGGCGGCCTTGCGGGCCGCGAGCCCGACGGCGAACCACGCGTGCTCCTTGCCGTCGGCCGTGGTGTAGCGCTGGGTGCCGAAGCCGACCATGGACGCGCCCCACATGACGGGCTCGACGCCGGTCACCTCACGCATCAGCGCGAGCGCCGCCCGGGCGTCGGCTCGCCGGACCGGGTGCTCGACAGCGTCGAGGTGCGCCTCGACGTCGTCGGAGGTGGGTTGCGTCTTGCGAGCGCCGGAGTCAGCCATGGCTCCATGCTCGCAGGCGGTGCCGACAGCGCCGGGCGCCCGGTCTGTGACCCACGCCACTAGGCTGCGCGGATGAGCGCCACTGATCACGAACGCAGGGCCGTCCAGCTGGTCCTCGGAACCACCCAGTACGACGAGGCGCTGGCCGCGCTGCACGAGCGCACCGGCCGCCCCGAGGACGAGCTGCGCTCGGAGTCCGAGGCCGCACTGGCCGAGATGGCGGCGTACGTCGACGAGTCGGCGTCGCGGGTCTGGGACCGGATGGGCCGGTGGTTGACGCGCTCCTACGAGGTCGACGTCGACACCACCCGCCTCGCCGAGCTGTCCGAGCTCGGCCGCAAGCACTCCCTGGTGTTCCTCCCCAACCACCGGTCCTACCTCGACCCGCTGGTGCTCCGCGCGGCGACGTCGGGACACGGGTTCCCCAGCAACTACACGCTGGGCGGCATCAACCTCGCGATGTGGCCGCTCTCCGAGCTCGGCCGACGCAGCGGACTCATCTTCATCCGACGCTCCAGCCGCGACGACGCCGTCTACCCGGCCATGCTGCGGCTCTACCTCGGCTTCCTGCTGCGCCAGCACTGCAACCTCGAGTGGTACTTCGAGGGCGGGCGCACCCGCACCGGCAAGCTGCGTCCGCCCCGCATGGGCGTGCTGCGCTACCTGGTCGACGCCTTCCGCGCCAACGGCAACACCTCCGACGACGCCTACCTGGTGCCCGTCTCCATCGTTTACGACCAGCAGCACGAGGTCTCCGCCCTCTCCCGTGAGGAGAGCGGCGGCACGAAGGCCCCCGAGAGCCTGACCTGGCTCTACCGGTTCGCCCGGGCCCAGGGTCGGCGTCGGGGCCGGGTGCACGTGAGGTTCGGGCCGCCGCTCTCGCTGCGCGAGGCCCTGGCCGACGCCGGCTCGCGCGCCGACTCCGACGACCTGACCGAGGTCGTGCCGCGCGTGGCCTTCGAGGTCGCCCACCGCATCAACGCCGCGACACCGATCACCCCGTCGGCCCTGGTCACGTTCGGACTGCTCGACAACGACGGTCGGGCCATGACGCTCGCGGAGACCCTGGAGGTCCTCGAGCCGCTGGTCGCCTACGTGCGCCGACGCCAGCTGCCGCTCACCGCCGACGTCGACCTCGGCCGGCCCGAGGGACTGCGCCGGGCCCTGGCCACGCTGGTCCGGGAGGGCGTCGTGGTCGAGTACGCCGGTGGCCTGGAGCCGGTCTACGCGATCGCGCCCGACCGCCAGCACGAGGCGGCGTTCTACCGCAACACCGTCACTCACTACTTCACCGACCGCGCGATCCTCGAGGTCGCGCTGGTCCAGGCCTCGCACGACCCCGCGACCGACACCGCTGACCACGGAGCCGTGGTCGCTGCCACCTGGGCCCGCGCCCTGGCGCTGCGCGACCTGCTCAAGTACGAGTTCTTCTTCGCCACCAAGCGGGAGTTCGACACGCAGCTGCGCTACGAGATGGAGCTGGTGCGACCCCGGTGGGCCGAGGAGAAGCCCACGGCTCAGGAGATCGCCGAGCTCATCACCGACTCCCACCTGCTCCTGGCGCACCGGGTGATCGGACCGTTCCTCGAGGCCTACTCGGTGGTGGCCGACCGCCTGGTCACGCGCGAGCCTGCAGCACCACTGGATGGCGACGCGCTCGTCGCGGAGAGCCTCGGGGTCGCGCACCAGCGCTGGCTCCAGCAGGACCTCCACTCCCCGGAGTCCATCTCGAAGGACCTCATGGGCGGCGCCCTCAAGCTGGCCGGCAACCGCGACCTCCTCGGGCCCGGCGGTGACGAGCTGCGACAGCGACGCCAGGAGCTCGCCGACCAGCTGGCCGCGGCCGTCGATGCCGTCGGCGTCGTCCGCTCGATCGCCGTGAAGCACTGAGCCATGAGCGACATCGACGACCTTCTCGAAGCGGTTGCGACGGGTCCCCAGGGACCGGAGGTCGGGGCGTTCTTCGACTTCGACGGCACGCTGATCCACGGCTACTCAGCCGCGCTGTACTTCCGCGACCGCCTGGCCAGCCGGTCGGTGGGCCCGCAGGAGCTCCTCGCCACCCTCGTCGAGGTCTTCAACATGCAGCAGCGCGGCCACGACGTCACCCGGCTGGTCGGGGTCGGGCTCGGAGCGCTGCGCGGCCAGAGCATGGCCGACCTCGAGGAGATGGGGCAGCAGCTCTTCCGCTCCCGGATCTCGGGACAGCTCTACCCAGACGCGCGACGACTGGTGCGGGCCCACCTGCGGGCCGGCCACACCGTCGCCCTGGCCTCGTCGGCCACGAGGTTCCAGGCCCAGGCAGCCGCCGAGGACCTCGGGATCGAACACCTGCTCGTCACCGAGGTCGAGGCGATCGATGGGCTGGTGACCGGCCAGGTCGACGGCCCGATCCTCTGGGGTCCCGGGAAGGCCGAGGCGGTGCGCTCCTTCGCTGCTCGACACGGGCTCGACCTCGCCGAGTCCTACGCCTACGGAAATGGGGAGGAGGACGTCCTCTACCTCGAGACCGTGGGGCGTCCGCGCCCGCTGAACGCCGACTCCGGCCTCACCGTGGCGGCCCAGGAGCGCGGGTGGCCGGTGCACCGGCTGCACCGCGAGCGGCGCCTGACGCCGGGCAACGTCGTCCGGTCGGCGGCGTCGTTCGCGGGACTCTTCACCGGCGTCGCCGCCGGGCTCGGGGCCGGGCTGGTCAACCGGGACCGGCGCGTCGCGCTCACCGTGGCGGCCGCCGTCAGCTCCGAGCTCGCCCTGGCCGGCGCCGGCGTGCGACTCGAGGTGGAGGGGGAGGAGCACCTCTGGCTGCACCGCCCAGCAGTCTTCGTGTTCAACCACCAGAGCCAGCTCGACGTCGTCGTCCTCGCCGCACTGCTGCGTCGCGACTTCACCGGGGTGGCGAAGAAGGAGCTCGCCAAGGACCCCACGTTCGCGCCGATGGGATGGCTCGCCAACGTCGCCTACGTCGACCGGGCCGACCGGGGCGCGGCCCGGGAGGCGCTGGGCCCCGCCCTCGACAGCCTGCGCGCCGGCACCTCGCTCGTGATCGCCCCCGAGGGCACCCGGTCGCCGACACCACGTCTGCTGCCGTTCAAGAAGGGCGCCTTCCACCTGGCGATGCAGGCGGGGGTGCCGATGGTACCGATCGTGATCCGCAACGCCGGTGAGGTGATGCCGGCGCAGTCGATGATCCTGACCCCCGGGACGGTCCACGTGCGCGTGCTCCCACCGGTGTCGAGCAAGGGGTGGACCGCGGAGAACCTCGACGGGCAGGTCGCGCTGGTGGAGGGACTCTTCGTCGCTACGCTGGACGGCTGGGAGGACGTCGACGACACGAGGACCTGAGGAGGCGAGCCTGGATGCCCGAGGATCCCGACGCCATCATCAAGATCACCCGGCGCCGCGAGGTGCTGATCCGTCGCCGGTACGAGGCGCTGAGCATCGCGACCGACCTGATGATCGCCCTGTTCTTCGTCACCGGCAGCATCCTCTACTTCTGGGACGCGACGTCGACGGCCGCGAGGTGGGTCTACCTCGTGGGCAGCCTGTGGTTCCTCGGTCGTCCGGCGATCCGCCTGGCGCGCCGGGTGCATCTGCAGCGCTGGGACGACGAGCACCGCGAGGCTCCGAACTGGCAGTCCGGGTCGTCGTACGACTACTGAGCGTCGATGCCAGGGGCTCGACCGCTTGGCGGGCGACCTCGCCGACACCGCCGTCCGTCCCGGCGGTGAGAGCGAGATGGAGTCGGCGTGGGCCGACCGCGTCGTCGTCATCACCGACCCGGCCGGGGGGGGGTGAGTCACAGCGACTAGCGCTCTGCGACGGCACGTTGGCCGTGGGTCCTGGGGTGGTGGCGCCGTCCACCTGATTACATAGCGCGGGTGATGGTCACCGCGCTGCTGCTGGCAGCAGGCCTGGGCCTGCTCGTGGTCGGCGGCGAGCTGCTGGTGCGTGGCGCCAGCAACCTGGGTCGCGCCGCCGGCATCTCGCCGGTGGTGGTCGGGCTGACCGTGGTGGCCGGCGCGACGTCGGCGCCCGAGCTCGCCGTCTCCCTGGACGCCGCGCTCACCGGCTCACCCGGCCTCGCGGTCGGCAACGCCGTCGGCAGCAGCATCGCCAATGTGCTGCTCGTGCTCGGCGTCGCCGCGATCGTGCGGCACCAGCACGCCGGGCGGGGCCTGCTGCGCTTCGACCTCCCCGTCGCGCTCGCGATCGCAGCACTCGTGCTGCTGCTCAGCCTCGACGGCGTCCTGGGTCGCCCCGACGGCGCGGTGCTGCTCCTGGGTCTGGTGACCTACGTCGTCCTGGCGGTCCGGCGCGGGCGCCGTCACAGCCGCGAGGCGCGCAGCAAGGCCCCGGAGGGCAGCGGCGACGGCGTCCCAGCAGGCCCGCGCTCGGTCGCCGCCAACGTCGCGCGCGTCGCGGTCGGGGTGGGTCTGCTCGTCGCCGGCGCCGAGCTGGTGGTCGAGGGCGCGAGCGCCGTCGCGGAGGCCCTGGGCTTCAGCGACCTGGTGATCGGGCTGACCGTGGTGGCCGTCGGCACGTCGCTGCCCGAGGTGGTGACCTCCCTGGTCGCCGCGGTCAAGGGCGACCGGGAGCTCGCGGTGGGCAACGTCGTCGGCAGCAACATCTTCAACATCGGCGCGGTGCTCGGGATCACCGCCGTCACGATCCCGGTCCCGATCGACCCGGCGGCGGTCAACTTCGACCTCCCGGTGCTCCTCGCCGTCACCGTGGCCCTGGGGGTCGTGCTCTTCACAGGGGCCCAGCTCACCCGGGCCGAGGGGGTCCTGCTCACCGCGTGGTTCGCCGCCTACACCGCCTACCTGGTCCTCGACTCGCAAGGGCACGACGCGCTGCCGGGGCTCAGCGTGATCCTGCTCTGGTTCTGCCTGCCGATCACCGTGCTCGCCCTGCTGGGCATGGGTGTGCGCGAGGCGGCCGCACGCGGGGTCGTCCGACCCCGCTGATCTCAGCCGGCCGCCCCGAGGTGCGGGCCGATCCAGCGACGGACGAAGGCGCGCAGCTGGTCGTCGTCACGCGGACGCGAGGGCGGGTACTGCATGAAGGACCCGACCAGACGCAGGGTCAGCTCGGCGAGGTCCTCCAGCTCGTCGTCCGCGACGCCCGCGGCCGCCCAGTCGACGTCCAGGTCGCGGAGGAAGGCCGCGCCGAGGAGGGCTCCTGCAGCCGAGGTGACCCCGCGCCCGAAGAGGTCGTCATCAGCCTCGAGAAGGGCACCGATCCGGGGTTCGCGGGGGAGCTCGCGCACACAGAAGACGACCGCCTCGGCCAGGGCGTCGGACGGGGTCCGGGTCGGTGCGACGTGCGCGCGCATACGTGCCACGAACGCCGTCGCGCCGGTCGCGGCGACGGCGTGCAGGAGGTCGCCGAGTCCACCGAAATAGCGGTAGACCGTCTGACGGGTCACGCCGGCCTCGGCGGCGACGTCGGAGAGCGTCGTCTTGACGGCGCCCACGCGGTCGATGCAGTCGGCCGCAGCAGCGACGAGCCGCTCGCGCGCCAACTCCTCGGTGGGCGGCGGATCGCCGTTCCAGCCGTGATGGCCCATGACACCCCTTCCATACATTCATACTTTGACTGTATGAATGTACCCATGTGGGACACCTACCGGACCAGGACCGCCCTCACCGGGCTCAAGCGCCTCGCGACGCTGCCCCAGGAAGACAAGCAGGCGTGCATCGACGCCTACCGGTTCTTCCAGCGCATGCAGGACGGCGAGGCCACGGAGACGGCCGACGAGACCAGGGCCGTGGCCGACTACTACAAGGTGCTCAACAACATGCTCTCGGTCTTCGACCTCGAGAAGCTCTACATCCCGCCGATGCTCGACGAGTCCAAAGGCCTGTACGACAACCAGCTGCTCACCGAGAAGGCCGTGCTGGCCGAGCTCGCCCTCACGGATCCAGCCGGCTCGCACCTGCTCGACATGGGTTGCGGCAGGGGACGGATCGCGCACCACTTCGCGACGCTGACCGGCGGGCGGGTCTCGGGCTACAACATCGACCCCGACCAGATCGAGAGCGCGGTCTCCTGGGCCCGTCACACGCAGATGTCCCACCGTCTGCACTTCAAGATCGGCAACCACCACGACCCGCTGGACTACCCCGACGAGACCTTCGACGGGTGCTTCTCCTTCCAGGCCGTGTGGCCGTTCTTCAAGAAGCACGAGCTCGACGCGCACGCCCGCGAGATGGCGCGCGTCCTGAAGCCCGGGGCGCGCTACGCCTGCTCGGAGTACCTCCTCACGCCGTACTTCGACTGGGAGAACCCCGAGCACGTCGCGCTGCACCGGCTGTTCCTGCCGACGCTGGCGGCGACCCAGTCGATGTATCCGGCCGACGTGTGCGCGGCACTCGAGCGCGCCGGCTTCCGGATCGTCCTCTCGGCGCCGTCCAAGAGCGAGGCGTGGCCCCTGTGCGAGCAGAAGCGCGACCTGATCCTGCACGGTCGCCGCGTCGTGCGCGCGCTCGAGCGCGTTCGGGTCCTGCCACCCTGGGTCGAGGAGTCGCTGGACCTGCTCCAGCGCGGTGGACAGGCCTGGACCGAGGCCGAGCGGGCCAAGATCGCGGACCTCAACTGGCGCATCGTGGCCGAGAAGCTCTGAGCCGTGTTCACCCCGGGTGGCGGCGCGGCGTGGGAGTGCCCGTGGCCGATGTACGCCGCGATGCGGGAGGACGACCCGGTGCACCACGTCGTGCCGACCGACAGCCCCGGCAGCGACTACTACGTCCTCAGCAGGCACGCCGACGTCCTCGCCGCGGCGGTGGACACCGGCACCTACTCCTCGGCGCACGGCCTCACCGTCGAGTACGACGAGCTCGAGCGCATCGGGATGGCCGACAACCCACCCCTGGTGATGCTCGACCCGCCCGACCACACCGCGTTCCGCAAGCTCGTCGCACGTGGCTTCACCCCGCGCGCAGCCGCGTCGCTGGAGCCACAGGTGCGGGCCTTCGTCGTCGACCGGCTCGACGCCCTGGTGGCCGCCGGCGGGGGAGACCTGGTCGCGGACCTGTTCAAGCCGTTGCCGAGCCTGGTGGTGGCGCACTACCTCGGCGTCCCGGGTCCCGATCGGGGCCTCTTCGACCGCTGGACCGAGGCGATCGTGGAGGCCGGGCCGACCGGCAGCACCGCCGGGGCGGCCGACGCCGCGGAGGCGACCACCCAGTTGCTGGCGTACTTCTCCGACCTGATCGAGCGCCGACGCCGTGAACCGGGCGACGACACCGTCTCCCACCTCGTCGCCGCCGGGGTCGCGGACGACGACCGTGGCCTCCTCTCGGTCCTCGCCTACGTCTTCACCGTCGTGACGGGCGGCAACGACACCACGACGGGCAACCTCGGGGGCGCGGCGCTCCTCCTGGCCCGGCACCCCGACCAACGTGCCCTGCTGGCGGCTCGACCCGACCTCGTGCCCGACGCGGTCGAGGAGTTCCTCCGCCTGACGTCCCCCGTGCAGGGCCTGGCCCGCACCCTGACCCGCGACGTGACGCTCCACGGGGTGACCATGCCGGCAGGTCGCAAGGTGCTGCTGCTGTATGCCGCCGCCAACCGCGACCCGCGTCAGTACGGCTCCGACGCCGACGACCTCGACGTCCGACGCCGTCCGACCCGCCTGCTGACCTTCAGCCAGGGATCGCACCACTGCATCGGTGCAGCCGCTGCCAGGCTGCAGGCGGTCGTCGCGCTCGAGGAGCTGCTGGTCCGTGCGCCCGACTACACCGTCGACGAGACCGGGGTGACCTGGGCAGCAGGGCGCTACGTGCGACGTCCGCTGACGCTGCCGTTCCATAGCGCGTAGGCCGCGGAATGCCTCATGCTGGATGGGTGACCCTGCCTCCCGCCGGCCTCTTCGACCCGGAGGTCCTGCGCGATCCGTATCCCTACCTGGCGCGCCTGCGCGACACCGACCGGGTGCACCGGGTCGAGGGCACGCGGATCCACCTGGTCTCGCGCTGGGACGACGTCCAGGTCGTCGTCCGACGTCCCGAGGACTTCTCCTCACACCTGCGCGAGGTCCTCGCACTCGACGCCGACGGCACGGTCGGCCAGCGCTCCATGGACGGGGACGGCACGCTCACCCAGGTGCTCGCCACCGCCGACGACCCCGCGCACCGCACGCATCGCACCCTCCTCATGTCGGCGCTCAGCAAGCACGTGCAGGCGCTGAGCGGCTTCGTGGCCTCGCGCACCGACGAGGTCTGGGACGACGTCCTGGCGAGGTCGGCCCTGGGCACGCCGGTCGACCTGGTCGCCCTGCTGGCCGACCCGCTGCCGCTCTCGGTGGTCGCCCGGCTGGTCGGGCTGCCCGAGGACGAGCTGCCGCAGGTCTTGCCGTGGGTCCTCGAGAGCACCGAGCTGCTCGGCGGCGTGGTGGGTGCCGACCGCGTCGACCTGCTGGTGCTGTCGGTCTCGCGCCTGTGGTCCTACCTCGAGGACCTGCTCGAGGCGCGCCTCACCGGTCCCGTACGCGCCGCGGGAGACGACCTCGTCGGCCTGCTCGCGCAGGAGGTGCGCGACGGGGGCCTGGAAGCGGCGACCGCCGTCCTGATCCTGATCCAGGTCCTGGGTGCCGGCAGCGAGTCGACCTCGGCCCTGCTCGGCTCGCTGCTCCGCACGCTCGCCGAGCGACCCGACGTCCACCGTCGGCTGCACGACGAGCCGGACCTCGTCGACGCGTTCGTCGACGAGGTGCTGCGGATGGAGTCCCCCTTCCGCGGGCACTACCGCAGCGTGGCGCGACCGTGCTGGCTCGCCGGGGTGCCCCTGGTGCCGGGTGACCACCTGCTGCTGCTCTGGGGCGCGGCCAACCGTGACGAGCGCCGGTTCGGCGACCCCGACGTGCTGGACCTCGACCGCCCCGGCGTCCGCCGGCACCTCGCCTTCGGGCACGGCATGCACTTCTGCGCCGGCAGTGCGCTGGCGCGGCTCGAGGCGACGTCGGTGGTGTCGAAGGTGGTCGCGGAGTGCGAGTCGATCGCGCTCGACGAGGCGCGCTGGGTGCCGAGCGTGTTCGTACGCCGCCACGACCGGCTGCACGCGCTGCTG
>JBFJKO010000002.1:0-27960 GCA_041634935.1 Nocardioides sp. | reverse complement strand
GTCGGGGGTCTGGATCCGGAACAGGTCGGGCAGGGTCGAGTAGCGGAGGTCCTCCAGGGTCAGCAGGTCACGGCCGTCGGGATCACGCATCACGATCGTCTGGTCGCGGTGGATCTTGTAGACCCCGCCGGTCACGTCGATGGCGGTGAAACCCTGCCGCGCGGAGAAGTCGGCGAGGTCGTCGGTCTCGATGTCGACGGAGAGGTCGAGCTCCGGCTTGCTCACCAGGGCGACGCGCAGCAGGGGGTCGGTCTGCTCCTCGAGCACCTTCACGACGAACGGCGCGCTCTTCCTCGTCGTGAGGGAGACCGTCACGTCGCCGGCGGTGGCTCGGCCACCGGCGGTAGCGCCGCCGAAGCGCAGGTCGCCGTCGTCGTTGACGAGTTCGAGCGGGGTGGTCACCTCTCGGGCGTAGGTGAACGCGATCGTGGAGCTGTCGCCGTCGTCGACCAGGTCGATGCCGGCGACGTCGCCCAAGGCGTCCTCGAGGTCGGTGCCCGCGAGGGCTCCGACGAGGCTCCGCGCCAGGCTGGCGTCGAGGCTGAGCACCTCGGCGGCGGAGGTCGTCGTGAAGGGCAACGGGGTCGCCATCGCCGGTGTCTGTCCGATCGCGGAGATCGCCCCGGCGAGCGCGATCACCCCGATGCGCAGGTCACTCGCAGCGCTGGCCGGTGCGGCGGCTGCCCCCGCGGCGGCGGGGGTGACGGAGGTGCCCGTCAGCAGCAGGCCTCCCGCCGCGACCGAGGCCACGATGCGTCGCGCGATACGGCTGTTCGTTCGTGTGCTCATGCGAACTTCCCCGTCCGATTACCCGAACACGGCGCGAACGGATGTCCCCTGTCCTATCAGCGCCGGCAGCCGCGCACCGGCGAACGCCGGGAAGCGAGAGGTTCTTTTGCTCGGACGTTGGACGGACGGTGCTCGGACTCCGCGCGAACGCGAGGAGGCTTCGTCGGTTCCCTGCGAGGCCTGTGCCGCGGTGAGTGCCGGTGTCTCGGCGTCGCCGACGCCCCCGATGGCGCTCGGACCAGGCTCCGAGGATCCCCGTCGGAGTCTGGGTAGGGTGAGCGCGCTGCGCTTCCCGACGTGAGTGCTGAGTCCTGAACGACCCGACGTGACCCGACCATCGGTGATGGAGCCCTGAGTTGTACCTCAAGAGCCTGACCCTGAAGGGGTTCAAGTCCTTCGCGTCGGCGACCACGCTCCAGCTCGAGCCGGGCATCACCTGCATCGTGGGGCCCAACGGCTCGGGCAAGTCCAACGTCGTCGACGCGCTCGCCTGGGTGATGGGCGAGGCGAGTGCCAAGAGCCTGCGCGGCGGCAAGATGGACGACGTCATCTTCGCCGGCACGTCCGGACGGCCACCGCTGGGTCGGGCCGAGGTCGTGCTGACCATCGACAACTCCGACGGCGCGCTGCCGATCGAGTACGCCGAGGTGACGATCAGCCGCACCATGTTCCGCAGCGGCGGCTCGGAGTACGCCATCAACGGCACGAGCTGCCGTCTCCTCGACGTCCAGGAGCTGCTCAGCGACTCCGGCATCGGTCGCGAGATGCACGTCATCGTCGGCCAGGGCCAGCTCGACACGATCCTGCACGCCACCCCGGAGGACCGCCGCGGCTTCATCGAGGAGGCCGCGGGCGTCCTCAAGCACCGCAAGCGCAAGGAGAAGGCGCTCCGCAAGCTCGATGCCACCGAAGGCAACCTCACGCGCCTGAGCGACCTGCTCTCCGAGCTGCGCCGCCAGCTCAAGCCGCTGGGTCGCCAGGCTGAGGTCGCCCGCCGCGCCGTCACGGTGCAGGCCGACGCGCGCGACGCCCGGGCGCGCCTGATGGCCGACGACCTCGTCACCGCCCGCACGGCGCTCGAGCAGGAGATGGCCGACGAGTCGATCCTCGTCGAGCGGCGCGAGCAGGTGGAGGCCGAGCTGAAGGCCGGCCGGGCCGAGGAGGCCCGCATCGAGGCGGCGCTGCGCGAGGACCTGCCCGCGCTGAGCAGGGCCCAGGAGACGCAGTACGCCCTGACCGGGCTGCGCGAGCGTTTCCGCGGCACCCAGGGGCTCGCCGCCGAGCGCATCCGCAACGCCGCCAACGTCGGCGAGGTGGGGGAGCAGGGCCGTGACCCCGAGGAGATCGAGGCCGAGGCCGAGCGGGTCCGCGCCCAGGAGAAGGAGATCGCCGCCCAGGTCGAGCGCCACCGCGTCGCGCTCGAGGAAGGCGTGGTCGCCCGCAAGAGCGCCGAGGACGCCGCTGCCGAGGAGGACCGCCGCATCGCCGGCCTCCAGCGCGCCGCCGCCGACCGCCGCGAGGGCCTGGCCCGGCTCACCGGCCAGGTGAACGCGCTCAAGTCGCGCGCCGCAGCCGCCGACGACGAGATCGGCCGCCTCACCCTCGCCCGCGAGGACGCCGTCGCCCGGGCCGACCGGGCCCAGCGGGACTTCACCTCCCTGGAGACCAAGGTCGCCGGCCTCGACGCCGGTGAGGAGGGGCTCGACGCCGAGCACGAGGAGGCGAGTGCGGCGCTCGACGAGATCGAGGAGCGCCTGGCGGTCGTGCGCGAGCAGGCCGCCCAGGCCGACCGCTCACGCTCGACGCTCGCCGCCCGCAAGGACGCCCTCGAGATGGGCCTCAACCGCAAGGACGGCGCCGGGGCGCTGCTCGCCGACAGCGACGTCGTGCCCGGTCTGCTCGGGTCGGTGGCCGCCCTCGTCTCCGTGACCGCGGGCTACGAGGCCGCGATCGCCGGGGCGCTGGGTGCGGCCGCCGACGCCGTGGCGGTCGCCGACGTCGACGCCGCGGTGGCGGCCATCTCCCACCTCCGTGCCGGCGACCTCGGCCGCGCCGGGCTCGTGCTCGCCGGGGGAGCCGCGCCCGAGCGGGACTGGCCCGCGCTCCCGGACCACGCGACGTACGCCATCGACGCCGTCGAGTGCCCCGCGACGCTGCGCGGCGCGATCACCCGCCTCCTCGCGCGCATCGCCGTGGTCGACGACCTCGACGCCGCGCGTGCCCTCGTGGCCGACCTGCCCGACGTCGTCGCCGTCACCCGCGACGGCGACCTGCTCGGCGCGCACGTCGCCGGCGGCGGCTCGACCGCCCAGCAGAGCCTGATCGAGATCCAGAGCGCCGTCGACGACGCCGCCGCCCAGCTCGCCGAGGCGACGGCGACAGGGGAGCGCCTCGGGTTCGAGCAGTCGTCGTTGGAGAGCACCCGGCTCGACGCCCAGAAGCGGGTCGACGTCGCCCTGGCCCGGCTGCACGAGTCCGACGCGACGCTGGCGGCCGTGGCCGAGGAGCTGGGCCAGTACGGATCGCAGGCGCGCGCTGCCAAGGGCGAGGCAGAGCGTCTCGCCCAGGCGATCGAGAAGGCCCGCACGGCGAGGGAGGCCGACCTGGCGGGCCTCGCCGAGCTGGAGGAACGGCTCGCGACCGCGCAGGACGCGCCCGACGAGGAGCCCGACACCACCGAGCGCACCCGTCTGGTCGAGGCGGCCAAGGGCGCCCGGCAGGCCGAGATGGACGCCCCACACGCCCTGCGCACCGCGGAGGAGCGCGCCCGTGCCCTGCACGGCCGCGTCGACAACCTGCTGCGCCAGGCCAGCGCCGAGCGCGACACCCGCGCCCGGGCCGCCGAACGTCGCGAGCGGCTCGTCCGCGAGGGACGCGCCGCCGAGGCGGTCAGCACCGCCGCCGGCTACGTGCTGTCGCGGCTCGAGATCTCGATCTACGAGGCCACTCAGGCCCGGCTCCGCGTCGAGCAGGCCCGTGGCGGGCGCGAGCGCGAGCTGATCGAGGTGCGCGCGGTGTTGCGCGAGCTCGGCAAGGAGCACGACGAGCTGGTCAACTCCGTCCACCGCGACGAGATGGCCCGCACCCAGCAGCGCATGCGCATCGAGCAGCTCGAGGAGCGTGCGCTCGACGAGCTCGGGCTCGACGCCGAGGCGTTGGTCGCCGAGTTCGGCCCCGACCAGCTCGTGCCGCCCTCGCTGGCCGTGCCCGACAAGGACGACGGGCCGGCGCAGACGTCGGACGGCGACGAGGAGACCGAGCCTGCGCCCGCGACGCCGTACGTGCGCGAGGAGCAGGTCAAGCGGCTCAAGCAGGCCGAGCGCCAGCTCACCATGCTCGGCAAGGTCAACCCGCTCGCGCTCGAGGAGTTCTCGGCGATGGAGGAACGGCACAAGTTCCTCACCGAGCAGCTCGAGGACCTCAAGAGCACCCGCAAGGACCTCCTCGACATCGTCCGCGAGGTCGACACCCGCGTCGAGCAGGTCTTCACCGAGGCCTACGCCGACGTCGAGCGGGCCTTCGACTCGACGTTCGCCCGCCTCTTCCCCGGGGGCGAGGGCCGGCTGGTGCTCACCGACCCCGACAACATGCTCACGACCGGCATCGAGGTCGAGGCCCGACCGCCCGGCAAGAAGGTCAAGCGGCTCTCGCTGCTCTCCGGCGGCGAGCGGTCGCTGGTCGCCGTCGCCTTCCTCGTCGCCCTCTTCAAGGCCCGGCCCTCGCCGTTCTACATCCTCGACGAGGTCGAGGCGGCCCTCGACGACACCAACCTCGGGCGGCTGCTCGAGATCTACGAGGAGCTGCGCGAGAACTCCCAGCTGCTCGTCATCACCCACCAGAAGCGCACGATGGAGGTCGGCGACGCCCTCTACGGCGTCACGATGCGCGGTGACGGCGTGAGCGCCGTGATCTCCCAGCGACTCCGGGAGCAGTAGCAGGAGGGCCGGCTGCTCGACGTCCAGGTGGTCGGGGGTTGGTCATCGAGTAGCCGACCGACGAGCGGAGCTGGTCATCGAGTAGCCGACGGCCGAGCGGAGCGAGGCGTCGGCGTATCGAGATGTGGTGAGGTGCGCGCGGGCGGTGAGTGGGGGCGGTGAGTGGGGGCGGTGGACGTCCGGCTCGAGGGCGTCTCGACACGCCGGCCCGCTCCTTCGTCGCGAGGCCGGCTACTCGACGACCAGCGGGGTCGGCTGCTCGTGGCAGCATGCCCGCATGAGCGACGGCCCCACCAAGCCCACCAGACCGACCCGCGCCGACTACGTCGCGTGGCGCACCGCCACCACGCGGTGGTCCGACGACGACGCCTACGGCCACCTCAACAACGCGCGGTACTTCGACCTCATCGACACCGCCGTCAACGCCCATCTCGCCGAGGCCACGGGCACCGACATCCGCGACCTCCCGCAGATCGGGGTCGTGGCCGAGGTCTCGTGCCGCTACTTCGCCGAGATGGGCTACCCACGCCCCATCGAGCTGGGCCTGGTGGTCGACCGGCTCGGGTCGTCGTCGGTGATCTACCGCGTCGGGCTCTTCCAGGGCGGGGACGGCGGCCCCGACCAGCAGGCGAGCGCCGAGGGTCGCTTCGTGCACGTCTACGTCGACAACACCGATCCGCAGCGCCCGGTGACGCCGGTCCCCGCCGTCATCCGGTCGGTGCTGGAGCCGTTGGTGAGGGAGCACCCGCAGACCTGAGCGGACGGCTGATTGGATGACCCCATGGACACCCTGCAGCTGATCATCCTCATCGCCGTGGTGGCCGTGGTCGCCCTCGGCACCGGCGTCGGACTGCTCGTCCGCGGGCGGCGCACTCCGCCTCGCCCCGGTCCGACCCCCACGGCGCCCCCCTCGGGGACCCCGACCACCGAGCCGGAGACCACCCAGGCACCCGGCACGACGACGCTCGAACCCGCGGCCCCGCCGGTCGACCTGGAGCCGCAGGTCACCCCGGCGCTGGAGAAGCCCGAGGGCACCCGCTCGCGCCTGGTGCGGCTGCGCGAGCGCCTCGCGGGCTCGCAGGGCGGCCTCGGACGCGGTCTGCTGGCGCTGCTGAGCCGCGACCGTCTCGACGAGGACACCTGGGAGTCGATCGAGGACCTGCTCCTGACCGCCGACGTCGGCGTGGCCGCCACCCAGCAGGTCGTCGAGAACCTGCGCACCCGGCTCCGCGTGGGCGGTGACGAGGCCGGCGACCCGCGCGCCGTCCTGCGCGACGAGCTCATCGCCCTGGTCGACCCCGACATGGACCGGCGCCTCCAGGTCACCGGTGAGGACGGGCGCCCCGGCGTCGTCCTGGTGGTCGGCGTCAACGGCGCCGGCAAGACCACGACCGTCGGCAAGATCGCCCGGATCCTGGTCGCCGAGGACCACAGCGTCACCCTGGGCGCGGCCGACACGTTCCGCGCCGCCGCCGTCGAGCAGCTCGCCACCTGGGGAGAGCGCGTCGGCGTCGACGTCGTCAAGGGCCCCGAGGGCACCGACCCGGCGAGCGTCGCCTTCGACGCCGTCAAGCAGGGCGTCGACAACGGTGTCGACACCGTCATCGTCGACACTGCCGGCCGGCTGCAGAACAAGGCCGGCCTGATGGACGAGCTCGGCAAGGTCAAGCGCGTCATCGAGAAGCAGGCCCCGGTGACCGAGGTGCTGCTCGTGCTCGACGCCACCACCGGGCAGAACGGCATGATCCAGGCACGCGTCTTCAGCGAGGTCGTCGACGTCACCGGCATCGTGCTCACCAAGCTCGACGGCTCGGCCAAGGGCGGCATCGTCGTCGCGGTCCAGCGTGAGCTCGGCGTCCCGGTCAAGCTCGTCGGGCTCGGCGAGGGCCCCGACGACCTCGCGCCCTTCGACGCCGCGGCGTTCGTCGACGCGCTCCTCGGCTAGCGCCGGCCGGAAGACGTCCGGCGGTCGGCGGCGCCCGCCGGACGATCGCCAGGCGTCTCCGATGCCGTTACGTCGGCGTAACAAAGCCGGGGCGTTCGTTACCTGACTCGAACATCCCTCGGACGGCGGCGAAATGTCGCCGCAGCAGGCTTCCACGGAATCAGGCGGAACGGGCTCGACAGCGAGGTCGAGCCCTCCCGCCACCCGAGATCGAATTCCATGGAGGTCCTGTGGACGGCTATAACGCCTTCATGCTCGTGGCCACGCTGCTCGTGCTGATGATGACCACTCCGGCACTGGCACTGTTCTACGGCGGCATGACGCGCTCGAAGTCTGTGCTCAACATGATGATGATGTCCTACGTCGCGATGGCCATCGTCGGCATCCTGTGGGTGCTGTACGGCTACTCGATGGTGTTCGGCGGTGACGGCACGTTCTTCGCCTCGCCCTTCACCAACTTCGGTCTCAAGGACCTGGGCTACGACGGCTACACCTTCATGATGTTCCAGCTGACGTTCGCGGTGATCACCACCGCGCTGATCAGTGGTGCGATCGCCGACCGCGTGAAGTTCTCCGCCTGGGTGATCTTCGTGCCGCTGTGGGCGACGTTGTCCTACTTCCCGCTGGCCCACATGGTCTTCGGCTGCACCGACGACGCCCTGATCTGCACCACGATCGGTGCCCAGGACTACGCCGGTGGCACCGCGGTGCACATCAACGCCGGTGTCGCCGGCCTCGTGCTCGCCCTCGTCGTGGGCAAGCGCCTGGGCTTCGGCAAGGAGGCCATGCGCCCCCACAACCTGACGCTGACCATGCTCGGCGCCGCGCTGCTGTGGGTCGGCTGGTACGGCTTCAACGTCGGCTCGCTCGTGTTCAGCGACGACATCGACACCAGCACGCAGTTCCTCAACGAGACCGGCCTGACCTTCGCCAACACGACGCTGGCCACCATGGCCGCGATCCTCGGCTGGCTGGTCGTCGAGCGCCTCCTGCACGGCAAGGCCACCTCGCTGGGTGCCGCGTCGGGCATCGTCGCCGGTCTCGTCGCCATCACGCCGGCCGCCGGTGCGGTCGACATCTTCGGCGCCCTCGCGATCGGTGTGGTCTCCGGTGCGGTCTGCGCCTGGGCCGTCGGCCTCAAGTTCAAGCTGGGCCTCGACGACTCCCTCGACGTGGTCGGCGTCCACCTGGTCGGCGGCATCGTCGGCACGGTGCTGATCGGTCTCTTCTCCGTCACCGCCGACGAGGGCTCCGGCATCGCCGGTGGCGCCGTCGACGGACTCTTCTACGGCGGCGGCCTCGGCTCGCTGGGCGACCAGATCCTCGGTGTCCTCGTGGCCGTCCTGTGGTCGGGCATCGCGACCCTTGTGATCGCCCTGGCGATCAAGTACACCCTCGGCTGGCGTGTCGCCGAGGAGGCCGAGGTCGGCGGGATCGACCTCGACCAGCACGGTGAGTCCGCGTACGACCTGCACGCCGGCGCCCTGTCCGGCAAGAACGAGGGGGTCCTCAAGTGAAGCTCGTGACCGCGGTGATCAAGCCGCACAAGTGGGAGGACGTCCGAGAGGCCCTCGAGACCTTCGGCGTGACGGGGATGACCGTCAGCGAGGTCAGCGGCTACGGCCGGCAGAAGGGCCACACCGAGGTCTACCGGGGCGCGGAGTACGACATCGCCCTGGTGCCGAAGATCCGCATCGAGATCGTCGTCGACGACAACGACGCTGCCGACATCGTCGACATCGTCGTCCGCACCGCCCAGACCGGGCGGATCGGTGACGGCAAGGTCTGGGTCAGCGGCGTCGAGACCGTCGTGCGCGTGCGCACCGGCGACAAGGACGAAGCCGCTCTCTGAGCGGTGACCCAGCAGCGCTCGGGGCTGCGCCACGGTCACCCGGAAGCACCCCACGGCCCGGTCGTCCACGGACGGCCGGGCCGTGTGCTTCCCCGCACCACCACGAATGGTCGGGCATGATCGGACGACGCCCCGGCACCACGACGCCCCGGCGCCACGACGCCCCTGCGGGCCCGACGAGGAGAGATGCGAACTGATGAAGCTCGTGACCGCGATCATCAAGCCCCACAAGTGGGAAGACGTGCGACAGGCCCTCGAGACCGCCGGGGTGAGCGGCATGACCGTCGGCGAGGTCAGTGGCTACGGCCGGCAGAAGGGCCACACCGAGGTCTACCGAGGTGCGGAGTACGAGATCAACCTGGTGCCCAAGATCCGCGTCGAGGTCGCGATCGAGGACGGCGACGTCGAGGTGATCGTCGATGCCATCGAGCGCAGCGCGCAGACCGGCAGCATCGGCGACGGCAAGATCTGGGTCTCGGCCCTCGAGTCCGTGGTGCGCGTCCGCACCGGTGACCGCGACGGGGCGGCGATCTGAGCCTCATGGCAGCCCCGCAGTGACCGCCGACGAACGCGCCGCCCGCACCCGGGCGGCCGACCAGCTCTGCATCGACGCCTACGCCGACTGCTCGGGCCACGACACGGGGGTCGCGATGGTCGCCGTGGGTGGCTACGGGCGCGGTGAGCTCGCCCCTCACTCCGACCTCGACGTGGTCCTCGTGCACGACGAGGGTGTCGACCTCGGCGAGCTCGCCCACAAGGTCTGGTACCCGCTGTGGGACTCCGGCTCGGCCCTGGACCACTCGGTGCGCTCCCTGCCCGAGATGGTCTCCGCCGCCGACGCCGACCACCGTGTGGCGTCGGGGCTGCTCGACGTACGCCACATCACCGGCGACCCCAACCTCACCCTGCGACTGCGCGCCACGACCCTCGCCCAGTGGCGCAAGGGGGCTCGCACGCGGCTGCCCGAGGTGCGCACCTCGGCGCTCAGCAGGCACCGCCTGATCGGCGAGCTCGCGCACCTGTCGGTGCCGGACGTCAAGGAGGCCGAGGGCGGCCTGCGCGACGCCACCACCCTGCGCGGCATCGTGGCCACGTGGCTGGTCGACGTGCCCCACACCGAGCTCGAGCAGAGCAGACAGGCGCTCCTGGACGTCCGCGACGTCGTCCAGGGCCTGGCCGGCCGGGCGAGCGACCGGATCGCACCCGAGATGTGGCCCGAGCTCGCCGAGGCGCTCGGCCTCGCCGACGAACGCGCGGCGCAGGCCCACGTGCGCGAGATCGGCCGCCGCATCACCCACCTCTCGCGGCTTGCCTGGCGCCGGGTCGACGGCGTGCTGTCGCGGCCCGCATCGCCTCGCGCGCCCCGGCGCCCCGTCCTGGAGCCGCTCGCGTCCGGGGTCGCGCTGTCGGCCGGTGAGGTCGTGCTCGACAAGAAGGCCGACCCCGCCAAGGACCCCGTGCTGCTGCTGCGGGCCGCCACGGCCGCCGCCGAGCGCAACGTCGTCCTCGCTCCGCCGACGGCCGCGCGCCTGGTGCGCGAGTGCCCGCCGCTGCCGGAGCCGTGGCCCGAGGAGGCGCGTCAGCTGCTCGTGCGGCTGCTCGCCTCCGGACGCGGACTGCTGGAGGTCTGGGAGACCCTGGAGGAGACCGGGGCGCTGACCCGGATCCTGCCGGAGTGGGAGCGGGTGCACTCCCTCCCGCACGCCTCGGTGATCCACCGCTTCACCGTCGACCGGCACGTCGTGGAGACCTGCATCGAGGCCTCCGAGCTGATCCGGACGGTGGCCCGCCCCGACGTCCTCATGGTCGCCGCGCTCCTGCACGACATCGGCAAGGGCGGACTCACCGAGCACAGCGTCGCGGGGGAGCCGATCGCCCGTGCGGCGGCCCGGCGGATGGGCTTCGACACCGAGTGCGTCGACCTGATCGCCCTGCTGGTGCGCTGGCACCTGCTCCTGGCGACCACAGCCACGACACGTGATCCCGACGACCCCGCGACCGTCGACCTGGTCGCCTCGACGCTGGGCAGTGCCGAGGCGCTGTCGCTGCTCACCGCGCTCTCCGAGGCCGACGCGAAGGCGACCTCGCCCAAGGCGTGGTCGTCGTGGCGGGCCGGGCTGATCACCGACCTCGCCCGGCGCGCGCACTCCGCCCTCGACAGCGGGGTCGCCCTCGCGGCGATCAGCAGCGACGAGGTCGAGGTGCCCGACGACCTCGACCCCCGGTCGGTGTCGATCACGATCGAGCCCGTGCCCGAGGGATCGCGGATCACCACGATCGCCCACGACCGTGTGGGGCTGCTCGCCGACTTCGCCGCGATGCTCGCGATGCAGCGCGTGCCCGTGCGGGCCGCGCGGGTCTGGGCCCAGGGTCCCTACGGCGTCTCGGTCTGGGAGGTCGCCGCGGAGGGTGTCGACCCGGCCATCCTGCGCACCAAGTACGACGCGATCGTCGGCGGACGTGCCGACCCGCTCACCCGGTTCGCCCCGAGCGGCACCGACACCCTCGCCCCGACGGTGGCGGTGCGGCCCGAGGCGAGCGAGCAGTCGACGGTGCTGGAGGTGCGCGCCGCCGACCGTCCCGGTGTCGTCTACCTGGTCTGCCACGCCCTGGCGCGCCTCGGTGTGGCGGTGCGCTCGGCGCACCTCGACACGCTCGGCCCGCAGGCGGTCGACGTGTTCTACCTCCAGGAGGACTCGGCCGGGGCCCTGTCGGAGACCCGGGCGGCCGAGGCGGCCCACGCGGTGCGGGCCGCCCTGAGCTGACCCGGACCGGTGCGAGCGTCGGGCGCCGCCACCGCGGCGGCTAGTCTTGTCTGGTCCCTGACCTCCGGCCCGTAGGACCCATCTGTGTTCGCAACACTCTCCGATCGCCTCGCCGACACCTTCAAGAACCTCCGGGGGAAGGGTCGGCTCTCCGAGGCCGACATCGACGCGACCGCGCGTGAGATCCGCATCGCCCTGCTCGAGGCCGACGTCGCGCTGCCCGTCGTCAAGGAGTTCGTCGCGGCCGTCAAGGACCGCGCCCGCACCGACGAGGTCAGCGCCGCGCTGAACCCGGCGCAGCAGATCATCAAGATCGTGCACGAGGAGCTCGTCACGATCCTCGGTGGCGAGACCCGGCGCCTGCGCTACGCCAAGTCCGGGCCGACGGTCATCATGCTCGCCGGCCTCCAGGGCGCCGGCAAGACGACCCTGGCCGCCAAGCTCGCGCTGTGGCTCAAGGAGCAGGACAAGTCGCCCGTGCTGGTGGCCTGCGACCTGCAGCGACCCAACGCGGTCAACCAGCTCCAGGTCAACGGCGAGCGGGTCGGCGTACCGGTCTTCGCGCCGGAGGCCGGCAACGGCGTCGGCGACCCGGTCGCCGTCGCCAAGGCCGCGATGGAGGAGGCCCGGCGCAAGCTCTACGACGTCGTCATCGTCGACACCGCGGGCCGCCTGGGCGTCGACGCCGAGCTGATGCAGCAGGCCTCCGACATCCGCGACGCCGTGCAGCCCGACGAGACGCTGTTCGTCGTCGACGCGATGATCGGTCAGGACGCCGTCGTCACCGCTCAGGCGTTCCTCGACGGCGTCGGCTACGACGGTGTCGTGCTGACCAAGCTCGATGGCGACGCGCGCGGTGGCGCCGCGCTGTCGATCCGCCAGGTCACCGGACGTCCGGTCATGTTCGCCTCCTCGGGCGAGAAGCTCACCGACTTCGACGTCTTCCACCCCGACCGGATGGCCTCGCGCATCCTCGACATGGGCGACATGCTCACCCTGATCGAGCAGGCCGAGAAGACCTTCGACGCCGAGCAGGCCATGCAGGCCGCCTCCAAGCTCTCCGGGCAGGGCGGCGACTTCACGCTCGACGACTTCCTGCAGCAGATGCAGCAGGTGCGCAAGCTGGGCTCGATGTCGAAGATCCTCGGGATGCTCCCGGGCATGGGGCAGATGCGCGAGCAGCTCGAGAACTTCGACGAGCGCGAGATCGACCGCATCCAGGCCGTCATCCAGTCGATGACGCCGGCCGAGCGCGCGAACCCCAAGATCATCGACGGCTCCCGACGCGCCCGCATCGCCAAGGGCTCGGGCCGCACCGTCAACGACGTCAACACGCTGGTCGACCGCTTCTTCGAGGCCCGCAAGATGATGATGTCGATGATGAAGGGCGGCGGGATGCCCGGCATGCCGGGAATGCCCGGGATGCCCGGCATGGGAGGACCTGGCGGCGGCAAGCGCAAGCCCCAGCCCAAGAAGGCCAAGGGACGCCGCGTCTCGGGCAACCCGGCCAAGGCCGCGCAGGCGGCGAAGGCCGAGAAGGAGAAGGCAGCCGCCTCGGCCGCCAACCCCTTCGGCGCACCCGGCGAGGCCATCGACTACGAGAAGGCCGCCGCCGACCTCGACCTGCCCAAGGACTTCTCCAAGTTCCTCAAGTGACCCTCCGCACGGCGGAGGAGGGGTGATCGGGGTGCGGACGACGGTGGTCGTCGACGCGGCGAACGTCGTGGGCGCGCGCGCCGACGGCTGGTGGAAGGACCGTGCCGGCGCGGCGCGGCGGCTCCACGAGGAGCTGCTCGTGGCCGACGTGCCCGGCGACGAGATCGTGCTCGTGCTCGAGGGCGGGGCCAAGGCCGGCGTCCGCCCGGGCAAGGACGCCCACGTGCGCACCGTGCACGCCCCCAAGGACGGCGACTCCACGATCCTCGCCGAGGCCACGAAGGCCGCCGAAAAGGGACGTCGCGTCACGGTCGTCACCGCCGACCGTGCGCTGTCGGCCAACGTCGGGGTCGCCGGCGCCGTCGTGGTGGGGCCGACCTGGCTGCTCGACCGCCTGGAGTCGTGAGGCTGCGGTCCGCCGCGACCCGGGGCTGCGCCCGGCGCGTTAGGTTCGGACCATGAGCGTGCTGAAGTTCTCCGGCCCGGTGCTCCCCGACGGCGAGGTGCGTCACCTCTGCGTCGTCGACGGCCACGTCACCTACGAGCGGCACCCCGAGGGGGAGAAGGTCGTCGACGGCTGGATCGTGCCCGGTCTCGTCGACGCCCACTGTCACCTCGGCCTCGACGACGGTGGCGCGACCAGCGACGAGGAGGCGGAGGCGCAGGCCATCGCCGACCGTGACGCCGGTGCCCTGCTGATCCGTGACTGCGGCTCGGCCCTCGACACCTCGTGGATGCACGAGCGCGAGGACCTGCCCCACCTGATCCGCGCGGGCCGTCACATCGCCCGCACCCGGCGCTACATCCGCAACTACGCCCACGAGGTCGAGCCCGACCAGCTCGTCGAGACCGTGGTCGCCGAGGCCCGGCGCGGGGACGGGTGGGTCAAGCTGGTGGGGGACTGGATCTCCCGCGAGGACGGTGACCTCGCGCCGTCGTTCCCGGCCGAGACGTTCGCCACCGCGATCGCTGCCGCCCACGCGGAGGGCGCACGGGTCACCGCGCACTGCTTCGGCGAGGGCGTGCTCCCGGGACTCATCGAGGCGCGCATCGACTGCATCGAGCACGGCACCGGGCTCTCGCCGGACCTCGTCGAGGCCATGGTCGCCCACCACGTCGCGCTGGTGCCGACGGTGATGCAGATCGAGAAGTTCCCCCAGTACGCCGACGCGGGGCGCGAGAAGTTCCCCCGCTACGCCGACCACATGACCGACCTCCACGCCCGCCAGCGCGAGACGATCATGAACGCCTACGAGGCCGGGGTCGCGCTGTACGCCGGCTCCGACGGTGGCGGAGTCAGTCGCCACGGCAACCTCGGCGGCGAGATCGTCGCGATGACCGAGCTGGGGATGCCCGCCGAGTACGCCCTCGGGGCGGCCTCGTGGCGCGCCCGGGAGTGGCTGGGCCGCAACGCCACCCTCGACGAGGGGGCCCCGGCCGACTTCGTCGTCTTCGACGCCGACCCGCGGGTCGACGTCACGACCGTGCTGCGCCCGGCCTGCGTGGTGCTGCGCGGACGCGTCGTGGGGCACACGCGGGTCTGAGGCAGGACCGAGGCAGGACCAGGGCGGGCCCTGGGCGGGTCCGCGGGCGCGAGTGGCACCCCTGAGATTCGGACGAGCGGCCATCGTCTGGCAGACTTTCCCGCTGAGTCCTGTGCGTCCGGCCCCTCTCACCGTGCGACCAGGCCCCTCGAGGGATCCGACCCGGTGTTTCCCCACTCGGTCCAGGACCCTCATCACACACGAGTTCCAAGGAGACACCCACCAGTGTCAGTCAAGATCCGTTTGAAGCGCCTCGGCAAGGTCCGCGTCCCCCAGTACCGCATCGTCGTCGTCGACTCGCGCAAGAAGCGTGACGGCAAGGTCATCGAGGAGATCGGTCTCTACCGCCCCAAGGAGGAGCCGAGCTACATCAAGGTGACCTCCGAGCGTGCCCAGTACTGGCTCGGCGTCGGCGCGCAGCCGTCCGAGGCCGTCGCCAAGATCCTCAAGATCACCGGCGATTGGCAGAACTTCAAGGGCATCAAGGGCGCCGAGGGCACCCTGAAGGTGGCCGAGGAGAAGAAGTCGAAGATCGACCTCTTCAACGAGGCCCTCAAGGACGCCGGCAACGAGCCCAAGGCCGCTGCCACGACCGCGAAGAAGAAGGCCGACAAGTCCGAGGAGAAGTCCGAGGACAAGGCTGAGGAGAAGCCGGCCGAGGAGGCCGCTCCCGAGGCTGCCGCCGAGGAGAAGGCGCCCGAGGCTGCTGCCGAGGGCACCGACACGAAGGCCGACGCCTGATGCTCGAGGACGCTCTCGAGCACCTCGTGCGTGGTGTGGTCGACAACCCCGACGACGTCACCGTGCGTGACAAGCAGATGCGTCGCGGTGGCTCGATCCTCGAGGTCCGGGTCCACCCCGACGACCTCGGCAAGGTGATCGGCCGCGGCGGCCGGACGGCGTCCGCGTTCCGCACCGTCATCTCGGCCCTGGCCGGCAAGGGCGGCGCGCGCATCGACTTCGTCGACGTCGACCGTCGTCGCTGACCACGCACCACCTGAACCACCTGCACCACCACGAAGCGGGCGTCTCCTCCGGGAGGCGCCCGCTTCGTCGTCCCCGCGCTGCAGCAGGAATTCCCGGATCTCCGGGGATTCCTGACGTTCTCAGGTGTTGCAACCCCTGAGAACGTCAGGAAGACCCTGAGAAGCAACCCGCCAGGCGTCTCCGTGAGCGGCGACGGGGGGAAGGGACCACGAGTCGTGCTCAGGCCGCGGGGCCGCGGCCGTCGTCCACAGGCGGGGTCGCTGTGAGCTCGGACGACACCGGGGGAGGCGAGGCTCTGCTCCGTGACCACCGTGATGACAAGACCTGACGTTCCGGGGGCCTGGCTTGCTCCGCTGACGCTCCGCCGCACCTTGATCGAACAGGGCTACAGCGACCGCGCGATTGCCCGGCTGGTGCGCGCGGGTGTCCTCGCAAAGCCGCGGCGCGGGGCCTACACCGACGGCGCGTCCTACCGGACTCTTGACGCCGTGGGCCGGCATGCCCTGGAGTCGCGTGCAGTCCTGCTCCAGGCGAGCAGCGACGTCTCCCTCTCCCACGGCTCGGCGCTGCCCTGGTTCGGGGCCCCTGAGTTCGGGCTGGACCTCAGGATGGTGCACACGACCCGGCACGACGGTCGAGCGGGACGACGCGAGGCCGGAGTGATCCAGCACTGCGGGCGCCTTCAGGCCGATGATCTGGTGAGCCGGCATGGCCTCTCGCTGACGCACCCTGCCCGAGCAGCGGTGGAGTTCACCATGATCGCCGGCCTCGAGCCGGCACTGGTGCAGGTCAACCACCTCCTGCACTCGGGACAGACGACGCTGTCAGAGCTCGCGGTGATGCGGGCTCGCTTCGAGCAGTGGCCGGGCTCGCTGCACACCGACCTCGTGCTCAGGCTGGCTGACAAACGGATCGAGAGCGTCCTGGAGTCGCGGTTCTTCTGCATGTGCTATCTCAACTCCGTGCCGATGCCGGTGCCCCAGTACGTCGTCGAGGACCGGGGTGGCGTCATCGTCGCCCGGTTGGACTTCGCCTGGCCAGAGCTGCGCAAGTGGGTCGAGGTCGACGGCGAAGTGAAGTACGAGAAGTTGCTGCGGCCTGGTGAGCGAGCATCAGACGTGGTGCTGAGGGAGAAGCGCCGCGAGTCGATGGTCGCCCGGATCACGGGCTGGTCCTGCATGCGCTTCGACAACGACGACCTGAGATGGCCGGCTCACACGGCAGACCGGCTCAAGCAGTTCCTCGCCAGCTGATGTCCGGCGCGGAGGTGAACGGCCGATACTTCTCAGGGCTTGCCTGACGTTCTCAGGGGAAGCAACCCCTGAGAACGTCAGGAATCCCCGGTGCACCGGGGATTCCGACACCGCCTACGCTGAGCGGCGTGAACAGCCCAGCGGAGACCCTCGAGGTCGTGGTCGGCCGGATCGGCAAGCCCCACGGCATCCGGGGTGAGGTGACCGTCGACGTGCGGACCGACGAGCCCGAGCGTCGCTACTCCGCGGGGGCCACCCTGCGTACCCAGGCGCCGCGCGGGTCGACGTTCACCGCGCGCAGCCTCACCGTGACCAGCACCCGGTGGCACCAGTCGGTGCTGCTCGTCCGCTTCGACGAGATCGGCGACCGCAACGCGGCAGAGGCGGCGCGCGGCGTCGTCCTGCACGCGACGATCGCCGCCGACGCGACGCCCGACGATCCCGAGGAGTTCTACGACCACCAGCTCGTCGGGCTGGCCGTCCACGACGTCGACGGCACCCACCTCGGCGAGGTGACCGGGCTCGTGCACGGGGGAGCGCAGGACCTGCTCGCCATCAGGGCCCTCGACGGCCGCGACACGCTCGTGCCGTTCGTCGCCGCGCTGGTGCCCGAGGTCGACCTGGCCGGCCGCCGGGTCGTGGTCGCGGACCGTCCCGGTCTCGTGGCTCCGCTGCCGGAGGACTGACCCACCCGTGCGCCTCGACTACGTCACGATCTTTCCCGACTTCTTCGCCCCGCTCTCGCTCTCGCTGCCGGGCAAGGCCGTCGCCTCGGGGCTGCTGGACCTCCACGTCCACGACCTGCGCGACTTCACCCATGACCGTCACCGCACCGTCGACGACACCCCGTACGGCGGCGGCGCGGGCATGGTCATGAAGCCCGAGCCGTGGGGGGAGGCGCTCGACGCGCTCCTGCCCGACGGCGCAACGCTCGTCGTCCCGACGCCGTCCGGCCGGCCGCTGCGCCAGCGCGACGCCGCCGAGCTCGCGACCCGCGAGCACCTGGTCTTCGCCTGCGGGCGGTACGAGGGCATCGACCAGCGCGTCCTCGACCACGCCGCCGGCCGCGCGGAGGTCCGCGAGATCAGCCTCGGTGACTACGTGCTCAACGGCGGCGAGGTGGCGGCGCTGGTCATCACCGAGGCGGTGGTGCGCCTGCTCCCCGGATTCATGGGCAACGCCGAGTCCCTCGTCGAGGAGTCCCACACCGGCGCGGCGGGCGCCCTGCTCGAGTACCCCGTCTACACCAAGCCCTCCTCGTGGCGCGGCCACGACGTGCCGCCCGTGCTGCTCTCGGGCGACCACGCCAGGATCGCGGCCTGGCGCGCCGAACAGTCGCTGCAGCGCACCGCCGAACGTCGTCCCGACCTGCTGCCCGCCAGCGCCGTCGCGAGCGAGTGGGACGTCGTCCCGGCACGGCTCTCCGACGCCGGCGAGCTGCTCACCCTCCAGCGGGCCTGTTGGATGCAGGAGGCCGCCGCCAACGACTCGGTGGCCGGCATCCCGGCCCTGCAGGAGTCGCTCGCCGACGTGCAGGAGTGGCTCAGCACCTGGACGTCGTACGTCGTGCGCGTCGAGGGTCGCCTCGTCGGTGCGGTCCGCGGACGCCTGGTCGGCGACGTCTGGGACATCGGCCGGATCATGGTCGCCCCGGACCTCCAGGGCCGTGGCCTCGGACGGGTCCTGCTCGAGCACATCCAGCAGGTCGCCCCGGCCGCGGCGACGTCGTACGTGCTGACCACGGGCCACCGCAGCGAGGCCAACCAGCGGATGTACAAGAAGGCCGGGTTCCGGCTCCGGCGCGACCTCGAGGCGCCGCCGCTGGCCGTGCTCCTCACCAAGACCCGCCGCCCCCGCAGCTGACCCGCGGCTGACCCGCGGCTGACCCGCGGCCGGCTCGCGGACGGGCCCGGGGGGAGCGGTGCTGACTTGGGCCGGTACGGACGCCTGTGGCAGACTCCACGCTGGTCCAGTCACCGAAGCTCGCTCCGAGGAACGCACGGGGGAGCTGCGTCGGGCCCCCGCCACAGGGGGAGCCCACGCCGCCGGTCATCTGGTTGGGCCTGCACGACTCCAGCACCATCACTTCGAATTCCGCGGTTGGCCTGTGGCACTCGCGAGGAGAACACCATGAGCAACAACCTCATCACCGAGCTCGGCAACGCGCAGAAGCGCACCGACGTCCCGGCCTTCCGCGCCGGCGACACGATCAAGGTCCACGTCAAGGTCGTCGAGGGCAGCCGCTCGCGTGTCCAGATCTTCCAGGGTGTCGTCATCCGCATCCACGGTGCCGGCATCGGTCGCACCTTCACCGTCCGCAAGGTCTCCTTCGGTGTCGGCGTCGAGCGCACCTTCCCGCTCAACTCCCCGATCTTCGAGGAGATCGAGGTCGTGACCCGCGGTGACGTGCGTCGCGCGAAGCTCTACTACCTGCGCAACCTCCGCGGCAAGGCCGCCAAGATCAAGGAGCGCCGCGAGGCCTGAGTCGGGTCCCCACCCGCACTCCCACCCCTGCGACCTAGGCTTCGTGCGTGAACGACGACCAACACCCCACCGACACCGACGACGAGGTCATCGCGACCGCTCCGGACGGGTCGGCGGCGGGCCGGGTCGGCTCCGCGGCTGACGCCGGGGTCGACGAAGAGGTCGCGGGAGAACGACGCGGGCTGCCCCTCTGGCAGGAGTCGATCCTGCTGGTCGGGGCAGCCGTCGTGCTCGCCATCGTGCTCAAGGTGCTGTTCGTCCAGGCCTTCTACATCCCGTCGGCCTCGATGGAGCCGAACCTGGTCGAGAACGACCGAATCCTGGTCCAGAAGCCCGCGTACTGGTTCGGCGGCGAGCCCTCGCGCGGCGACGTCGTGGTCTTCGAGGATCCGGGCGGCTGGCTCGGCGCCAACGACGACACCGAGGTCACCGGGTTCGCGAGCCTGTTGTCCGAGGTTGGGCTCTACCCGGCCGGTGGCCACCTGGTGAAGCGGGTCATCGGGGTCGCCGGCGACACGATCACCTGCTGCGACGAGCAGGGCAGGCTCCTGCTCAACGGTGAGCCGCTCGACGAGGTCGACTACATCGGCGAGCGTCCCGAGGACGTCCGCTGCGACGGTCCGATGATCTCCACCTGCGACTGGTCGGCCGGCCCCGTCCCCGAGGGCACGGTCTTCGTGATGGGTGACAACCGCTCCGACTCCGCCGACTCCAGCTATCACGTGTGCCTGGTCGGCGAGACCGACTGCACCGACAACCCCTACGTCGACACCGACCTGGTCGTCGGCAAGGTGTTCTCGGTCGTGTGGCCGCTGAGCAACTTCGGCCTCGTCCCCGGCGAGGACTCCCTCGCCGACCTCCCCGCCGCGGACTGACCGCCGTCGGTCGTCGATGAGGACCCTCGATGAGTGACCTGCCGCGCGGAGCGACGGTACGCCGCGACGCGGGCCTCTACGGCTACGAACGGGCCCTGCGCCGTCACGGCGTCGAGGTGATCGCGGGCGTCGACGAGGCCGGTCGAGGCGCGTGCGCCGGACCCCTGGTCGCGGGCGCGGCGATCCTCCCCGCCGGCGCGGCCGGGGTCGTGCCGGGCCTGGCCGACTCCAAGCTGCTCACCGAGAGTGCCCGGGAGAAGTGCTACGACCAGATCGTGCGCCGGGCGCTGGCCTGGTCGGTCGTGGTGGTCGAGCACGACGAGTGCGACCGCCTCGGCATGCACGTCGCCAACATCGAGGCGCTGCGCCGTGCGGTGGCGCAGCTCGACACGCGCCCCGAGTACGTCCTGACCGACGGGTTCCCGGTCGACGGACTCGGCGTGCCCGGTCTCGCGGTCTGGAAGGGCGACCGCGTGGCCGCCTGCATCGCGGCCGCCTCGGTGCTCGCCAAGGTGACGCGCGACCGGCTGATGACGCGGCTCGACGAGCAGTGGCCCGCCTACGACTTCAAGACCCACAAGGGCTACATCACCGAGACCCACACCGCGGCGCTGGCCGCGCACGGGCCGTGCGAGATCCACCGGATGCGGTTCGTCAACGTACGGCGGGCCGCCGGCCTCGAGCCGCTGCCCGAGGCCTGAGAGGCCTGGAAGAGCGACCGGGGCTCAGCGCACCCGCTGGGGGAGTCCGAACACCGTGCGGACGCCGGTGGAGAAGAGCACCGAGTCCGGGGTCGTGTCGGCGACGCCGGGCAGTCCGGCGGCCGCGACCAGGTCGTCGTCCAGCGTGACGACCTCAGCGCGTCGCAGCGGCCAGGGCGCGTGCGTGTTGGGGATCCACAGGGTCCGGCCGAGCACCGTCGAGTGCAGCCCGAAGCGAGCGGTGAGGAAGAGGTCGAGGGCGGAGGGCTCGGTGATCTTCTCGCCGACCCGCACCTCGAGGGTGCTCCGCGGGCGCCCCGGGGTGCGTCGGACCGTCTGGTAGCGCAGCTGACGCCCGGTGACCTCGTCGCGGGTCCACGTGTCGAGGCCTGGGGAGCGCGACATCCGGGCGTACTTGTAGGGGACGCCGAAGCCGACGTTCGCGCCGAGGACGACGGCCAGCCGCTCGGCCTCCAGGGAGCGGAAGACCACGCCGTGGCGGCCCTGGTCGTCGACGGAGTAGAGACGCACGTTGGTCTCGAGGAACGTCCCGAGGTGGGGCACCGCCGGGCCGTCGCCCAGCCCGGCGCCGACCATGTGGAAGGGGATCAGCCCGACCCAGGCGCTGCCGTCGTGCAGGTCGGGCCGGACGCCGCGGGGGAGCAGGGGTGCGACGCGCGCGGGGTCGACGCGCCAGTGGACGAAGGAGATGTCGCGCCACCACTGGTGCATGATCTGACGCGTCGGCAGCGGCGGCCCCTGTCCGGGCTGCTCGGTGAGGTCCATCCCTCTACGATGACAGCGCCGACCGACCCCGAAGTAGACCTGATGCAGAGCCGACAGGAGTGCGATGAGCGCCGAGGACCTCGAGAAGTACGAGACCGAGCAGGAGCTCACCCTCTACCGCGAGTACCGCGACGTCGTCGGGATCTTCAAGTACGTCGTCGAGACCGACCGCCGCTTCTACCTGTGCAACCAGGTCGACGTGAAGGCACGCACCGAGGCAGGTGACGTCTTCTTCGAGGTCTCGATGGCCGACGCGTGGGTGTGGGACATGTATCGCCCGGCCCGCTTCGCCAAGAACGTGAAGGTGCTGACCTTCAAGGACGTCAACGTCGAGGAGCTCGCGGAGGCCGACATCGAGCCTCCCAAGCCGTCCTGAGCCCGTCCTGACGGTGGCGCCACGGCGTCCCTGCGTCGCCCTAGGCCCATGCCGGCGAGCGGGTGCGACTAGTCCTTTCGGTCAGACTTCGTCTGGTTACCTCGCCGGACAGGGCTCCGACGGCCTACTCTCGGGGGGATGACGACCATGGGGGTCGTGGCCGATGAGAGGCAGAGATGAAGCTCGGAGAGCTGCGTGCGCGACGTCGTGACGACGGTGCGGCTGCAGTCGAGTTCGCCTTCATCGCCCCGCTGCTCATCTTCCTGCTGCTCGCGATCGTCGGCTACGGCTACATGCTGAGCTTTCGCCAGGCGATGAGCCAGGCCGCCTCCGAGGGGGCCCGAGCCGCCGCGGTCGCCCCGCCGGGACTGCCGCCGACGGCCGCGGGCGGAGCCGACAGCGTCAGCAAGCGCGCCATCGACGCCGTCAACCAGGGCCTCGGCGGCTATGGCGTCACCTGCACCTCGGGTGGGGTCCTGCAGTGGCAGGGCCGCAGCGCCGGCACCTGCGTGGTCACGTTCGACACGACCTGCTCGGCCAGCACCCTCACCGCGACCTGCGCGAAGGTCGCACTCGACTACGCCTACAAGGACAACTCCCTGCTCCCGAGCTTTCCGGGGCTCGGCATCGTGCTGCCCAGCAGCCTCGCCTACACCGCAGAGGTCGAGGTGAGCACGTGAGAGCCCGGCCCGCACGGCCCGCACGGCTCACGCGACCCGCCGCGACCCGTCCGGCGCGCAGCCGCGACGAGCGCGGAGGCGTGGCGGTGATGATGGCCGGCATCGTGGTGGTCCTCGTGCTCGTCGCTGCGCTCGCGGTCGACCTCGGCATGCAGCGCGTCGCGCGTCGCGACATGCAGACGCTCGCCGACTCGGTGGCGCTGGACGTGTCTCGGCTGCTCGACGGACGCACGACGTCGCAGATCAAGGCCGGCAGCGCCACTCGCACCCGCCTCGGCGACACGCTCGACAGCTCGGTGTCGCGCAACCTCGGCACGAGCCTGGGCGACCCGGCCTCCGGCTGCGCCACCGCGATCCCCGGTGGTACGGCGAGCACGGTCGGCTCCTCGTGCGTGAAGGCGTTCCTCGTCGAGCTCAGCGAGACCGGCACCTACCCGACGAGCAACGGCTACCCCGTCGAGGCGCCGTCGAGCACGATCCCCACCGGCGTCGTCGTGCTCGCCAACACCCGCGTCGGGTTCGCCTTCGCCGGCGTCACCGGACTCACCGGTGGAGGTGCGAGTCGTCAGTCCGTGGCCGCCACGGAGCCCAAGGCGTGCTTCGAGCTCGGCTCCTTCGGTGCCCGGATCAACTCGGGCAACTCAACCCTCCTGACCCAGCTGCTCAACGCGGCGGGAGGCGGCAGCCTGAACCTCACGGCAGCTGGCTACCAGGGCCTGGCCGGCAGCAGCATCAACCTGCTCGACCTCTCCGCCGCACTCGGTCTCGGCAGCCCGGCGCAGCTGGGGTCGGCGTCGGTCACGACCCGCGAGCTGGCGCTCGCTGCGGCAACGGTGCTCACCCAGAACGGCGACACCGCCAACGCCACCCTGCTCAACTCCGCTGCCGCGCAGCTCGCGGGAGGCGGGTCGGTGGCGCTGGGCGGGGTCCTCGACGTGTCCCAGGGCGGCGCAGCGGCGGCGTCGGCCTCGATCAACGCCCTCGACCTGCTCGCCGGCTCGGTCCTGGTCGCCAACGGCTCGTCGGCCCTGGCGATCCCGTCGCTCGGCACGAACCTCGGTCTCAGTGGCACCAACCTGACGTCTGCGCTCAGCCTGATCGAAAGCCCTCGTCTCGTCTGTGGTGGGGTCGGTGCGACCAAGAGCACGGCGCAGGCGACCCTCGCGGTCAACGGCACGCTGGCCACCACCTCGCTTCCGCTCAGCGGTCTCACCGGGTTGACGGCGAGTGTCGCAGCCGGATCCACGCAGCTCTCGGCCGCGCTCGCGGGAGCCACGGGCACCCTCAACGCCATCCAATGCGGTGACGGCACGCTGGCCAGCCCCGAGGGCATCGACGTCGGCGTGCTCTCGAAGCTCTCGGCGATCTCGCTGAAGCAGCGGGTCTCCATCAACGGCAGCATCACCAGCAACGCCGTCCTCAACGGCCTGCTCACCGGCGTGCTCGGCGGTCTGCTCGGCACCACGGTGCGGATCGAGGTGTCCGGGGCGGTGGACGTGTCCGTCAGTCCCAACGTGCAGGCGACGCCGACGAGCAAGACGGCGTCGATCAGGATGCCACCCCGCACCTACGGTCAGGGCGTGTCGACCGGAAGTGGCGACCTCGGCCTCACGACGACCACCAAGACGCCGGTCGGGCTGACCGTCACGGCCTACGCCAAGGTCCTCGGGGTCGAGGTGAAGCAGGACCTCACGGTCAACCAGGAGAACAGCCTCATCGACGCGATCGTCTCGGGCGCGGTCACCACGGTCGTCAACCCGTTGATCACCGCGGCCAACAGCCAGCTCATCGTGCCTCTCAGCAACCTGTTGGGCATCGAGCTCGGTGGGGCGGACGTCTACGCGGTCCCGCGCCCCAACTGCACCGCTCCGCGCCTCGTCGGCTGAGCCTCCCGACGGCCCTGCCCACGAGTCGTCCACAACCGGACCGCCCACCCGGCTCGTCCACAGGTGCTCGGTCGAGCCCCGCCGGTCGTCGGCCTCCTCGCTGAGGCTGTTCGTCAGGAGGTCACCGGATGACGACGACAGCAGCACACAGGCAGGCCCTCGGGGCGTACGGCGAGCGGGTGGCCGAGGAGCACCTCCTCGCGCAGGGGATGGTCCTGCTCGACCGCAACTGGCGGTGCGCCGAGGGGGAGATCGACCTCGTCCTGCGTGACGGGGCGGCCCTGGTGGTGTGCGAGGTGAAGACCCGCACCAGCACCAGCCACGGCACTCCGCACGAGGCAATCACCGACGCCAAGCTCGACCGGCTGCAGCGTCTCGGCGTGCTGTGGGCCGACGCGCGCGGGGTGTCACCGCAGGAGACCCGGGTGGACCTGGTCGCGGTGATGCAGCCGCGTCGGGGTGCGGCGCAGGTCGACCACGTCCGGGGCATCGGCTGATGGCAGTCGCGACCGCCCGGTCGATCTCGTTGCACGGGGCGTTGGGCCACCTGATCGACGTGCAGGCCGACGTGTCGCCGGGCCAGGCCGGGTTCACCATGGTCGGCCGACCGGACCTCTCGCTGCGCGAGGCCGGCGACCGCTGCCGGATGGCGATCGTCAACTCCGACCTGGGGTGGCCGGCCACCAAGCGGATCACGATCCTGCTCTCGCCCGCCGACCTCATCAAGCGTGGACCGCATTTCGACCTCGCCGTCGCCGTGGCGGTCCTCGCGGCCGACGACACCGTGCCCGCGCGAGCCCTGCTCGAGACGGCGTTCATCGGCGAGCTCACGCTCGAGGGCGGGCTCCGCTCGGTGGCGGGCGTGCTGCCGATGGTCCTCGCGGCTGCCGAGCGAGGCATCCGGCACGTGTTCGTGCCCGAGCCGCAGGCGCGCGAGGCCGCGATGGTGCCCGGCATGGCGGTCTTCGGGATGCGCTCGCTCCAGCAGGTGGTGGCCGAGCTGCGCGGCGAACCGGTGCCCGCAGCCCCGCCGGTGGCGCCGATGTCCGGCAGCCGGCTGCTCACCTGGCGGGGCGAGGAGCGGCTCGAGGAGGTCGACCTCGCCGACCTCGACGGGATGGCCGACGCCAAGTACGCCGTCACGGTCGCCGCAGCCGGCGGGCACGCCGTCCTGCTCTCCGGGCCCAAGGGCGCCGGCAAGACCAGCCTGGCGGAGCGGATCCCCACCCTCCTGCCGCCGCTCGTGCCCGAGGAGGCGCTCGAGCTGACGGCGATCCACTCCCTGGCGGGCGCCCTCGAGCCCGGCGACGACCTGATCACGACCGCGCCGTACTCCGCGCCCCACCACGACGCCAGCAAGACCAGCATCGTCGGCGGCGGCAGCGGCCAGGTGCGCCCGGGCGAGATCAGTCGTGCTCACGCCGGGGTGCTCTTCCTCGACGAGTTCCCGCTCTTCCGCTCCGACATCATCGAGGCGCTGCGCCAACCGCTCGAGAGCGGCGACATCACCGTCGCCCGCCGCGACGAGTCAGTGACCCTGCCGGCCCGCGGGATGCTCGTGCTCGCGTGCAACCCGTGCCCGTGCGGCAACTACGCCGTGAAGATCGGCCGCAGCCAGTGCACCTGCCGCGCGCAGCAGCTGCGCGACTACCGCAACAAGCTCGGCGGGCCGCTGGCCGACCGGGTCGACATCACCCGCCACGTGGGCCCGGTGCAGCCGCACGAGCGAGGTGGGCCACCGCCCGAGTCGTCCGCGGTGGTGCGAGCCCGGGTCGCGGCGGCGCGGGCTCGACAGCACGAGCGGTACGCCGACTGCGGGTGGCGCCTCAACGCGCACGTGCCCGGCGCCGTGCTGCGTGACCGCTGGCCTCTCAGCCTCGAGGCGAGGCGTCCTCTCGACACCGCGCACTACGGCGGGCACCTCAGCAGCCGGGGCGCCGTCCGGGTCCACCGCCTGGCCCTGACCGTCGCCGACCTGGCCTCGGTCGTCCTCGGCCGGGACGTCCCGGTCGGTCCGGCCGAGGTCGACACCGCCCTGCGGCTACGCCAGGGCGACCCGATCCTGCTGGAGCGACTCAGCGAGTCCGTCGGATGACGGCCAGCGCCGAGGAGCGGCTGGCGCGGGCCGCGCTCAGCAGGCTCGCGGAGCCGGGTGACCTGCGGCTCGCGGCCCTGGTCGCCGAGGTCGGTGCGGTCGTCCTGCACCGACTCCTGCGCGAGGAGCGCGACACGACGGGACTCCAGAGCGACGTCGCCGCCCGGCTCGAGGGGATCGACGCCGAGCGCGAGCTCGACCAGGCCACGCGACTCGGGCTGCGGTTCGTGGTCCCGGGCGACGACGAGTGGCCCGGCTGGCTCGCCGACCTCGACGGCGCGGGCGCGCTGCACGAGCGAGGGGGAGCCCCGGTCGGACTCTGGTGCAAGGGCCCGCTGCGACTCGACCAGGTGGCTCGCTCGGTCGCGGTGGTCGGCTCGCGCGCCTCCACGTCCTACGGCGCCGCCGTGGCGGGCGAGATCGGCGCCGTCGCCGCGCTGGCCGGGGTCGCGGTGGTCTCGGGCGCGGCCTTCGGCATCGACGACGCTGCCCACCGCGGTGCTCTGAGCGTCGACGGACCCACCGTCGCGGTCCTTGCGTGCGGGGCCGACCGGGTCTATCCCGCTGCGCACCGCCAGCTCATCGCGCAGGTCGCCACGACCGGACTCGTCGTGTCGGAGGCCGCGCCCGGGTGTGCTCCGCAACGGATTCGCTTCCTGGCGCGCAACCGACTGATCGCTGCGCTCAGCTGCGGCACCGTGGTCGTGGAGGCCGCCGTGCGCAGCGGCGCGCTCAACACCGCCACCTGGGCCGGCCGGCTCAACCGGGTGGTGATGGGCGTGCCGGGGCCGGTCACGAGCGTGAGCTCCACCGGGGTCCACGAGCACCTGCGCAGCGGTGCGATGTCGCTGGTCACCTCGGGCGCCGACGTGCTCGAGCTCGTCGGGGAGTCCGGTGCCCACCTCGTCGAGCCCGCGCGCGCCCCGGCGACCGTGCGGGACCGGCTGACCTCGCGCCAGCGCCAGGTGCTCGACGCGGTGCCGGTGGTCGAGGGAGCCGGCCCGGACTCGATCGCCCGCGCGGCCGGGATGGGGCTGCTCGAGGTGCGTTCGGCGCTGACGCGACTCCTCGAGGCGGGACTGGTCGCTCAGGACGAGGACGGCTGGCGGCTCACGGTGCTGGCTCACGCACGGTGAGCCTGCGGGCTCCTACGATCAGGGAGTGAGCACGGAGGAGGCCGGGACGGTCGAGGGGTCGGGGCTGCCCGAGCCGCTGGTGCGCGTGCTCGCCGACTACGAGCGGCACCTCGTCTCCGAGCGCGACCTCACGCCCCACACGGTGCGGGCCTACCTCGCCGACGTCGCGGGCGTGCTCGACCACGCGCACCGCCTCGGGGTCGGCGACGGCGCCG
>JBFJKO010000001.1:0-39102 GCA_041634935.1 Nocardioides sp. | reverse complement strand
TCGAGGTTGCGCACGATGTTGGCGCGGAACTCCGGCGGGCTGTGCGGGTCGATCGTGAGGTACTGCTGCTCCTGCTCCTTGCGACGCTTGGTGCGCCACACGAACGCCCAGTTGAGGAAGACCTTGCGGCGCTCCTCGTCGGTGGCGGCGCCGTCGGTGCTGATCACGTAGGCCTTGTGCCCGATGGTCAGACCACCGAGGTCGCCGATGTTCTCCCCGACGGTCAGCTGGCCGTTGACCTTCTCGTCGGGCAGCGCGCGTGGTGAGAACTCGTCGTACTGCGCCACGAGGGCCTTCGACTTGACCTCGAAGGCCGCCTTGTCGTCGGAGGTCCACCAGTCGTTGAGGTTGCCATGGCCGTCGTACTGGGCGCCCTGGTCGTCGAAGCCGTGCCCGATCTCGTGGCCGATGACGGCACCGATCCCGCCGTAGTTCTCGGCCGGGTCGGCGTCGGGGCTGAAGAACGGCTTCTGCAGGATGCCGGCGGGGAAGCAGATCTCGTTGGTGCCGGGGTTGTAGTAGGCGTTGACCGTCTGCGGCAGCATGAACCACTCGTCGCGGTCGACGGGGGCGCCGATCTTGGCGAGCTCGCGGTCGGTCGCGAACGCCGCCGCGGCGTGAGCGTTGGCGACGAGGTCGTCGGCGGTGACGACGAGGCTGGAGTAGTCGCGGAACTTCTCCGGGTAGCCGATCTTCGGGCGGAAGGTCTCGAGCTTCTCGTAGGCCCGCTCCTTGGTCTCCTCGGTCATCCAGTCGAGCGCCTCGATCGAGACCCGGTAGGCGGCCAGCAGGTTGGCGACGAGGTCGTCCATCAGCGCCTTCGAGCTGGGCGGGAAGTGGCGCGCGACGTACTCCTTGCCGACGGCCTCGCCCACCGCGCCCTCGACGAAGGAGACCGCGCGCTTCCAGCGGGCCCGCAGCTCGGGCGTGCCACTCAGGGTGCGGCCGTAGAAGTCGAAGTTGGTCTCGACGAAGTCGTCGGTGAGGTACGGCGCGCCCGAGCGCAGCACGTGGCTGAGCAGCCAGGCCTTGAGGTCGGCGAGCGGGACGTCGTCCAGCACGCGCGACAGGTGCTCGAAGAACGAGGGCTGCTTGACGATCACCTCGGCCAGCACGGCCTCGGCCGAGACGTCGGGGCCCGCGAGGTTCTTGGTGTAGGCGTCGAAGTCGAAGCTCGGGCAGAGCGCGAGCAGCTCGTCGTGGCTGAGCAGGTTGTAGGTCTTCTGCACGTCGCGGGTGTCGGCGCGCTCCCAGTGACCGATGGCGATCTGCGAGTCGATCTCGAAGACCGTGCGCGCCGCGGCCGCCGGGTCCTCGTGCTCGCCGAGGGTCAGCAGGGCGGTGAGGTAGGCGACGTAGGCCTCGCGCTGCTCGGCGAACTTGTCGTCGCGGTAGTAGGACTCGTCGGGGAGGCCGAGGCCGCCCTGGACGAGGTGGAGGAGGTAGCGGTCGGAGTCGCGCGCGTCGGTGTCGACGTACGACCCGAAGATGCCGTGACCGCCGATCCGCTCGAACTCCCCGAGGAAGGCCGCGAGGTCACGCACGTCGCGCAGGGCGTCGACGGCGGCCAGGAGCGGACGCAGCGGCTCGAGGCCGCGGGCGTCGATCGCCTCGGTGTTCATGAACGAGGCGTAGAGGTCGCCGATCTTGCGGGCGTCCTCGGCGTCGGCGCCCTCGACCTCGGCGCCCGAGGCGACCTTGTCGCCGAGCTCGGTGATGATCTCCTTGACGTGCTGCTCGGCGGCGTCCGCGAGCTGCACGAAGGGGCCCCAGCTCGAGCGGTCGGAGGGGATCTCGACCTCGTCGAGCCAGCGACCGTTGACGTGGCCGAAGAGGTCGTCCTGCGGGCGGATGTCGGGGTTCATGCCCTCGCGGGCGTCATCGAGGATGCTCACCCAGCGAGCCTAACGGCCACGGTCGACACCGTACGGGGGGCTAGGGTCGGGCCATGAGTGAAGAGAGCACGACCCTGCGCGTCATCGCGACCATCCCGCTCGACCCCGAGCGCTCCGCCGAGGCCGCCCCGGCCCTCGCCGAGCTCGCCGCCTCCTCGCGTGGTGACTCCGGCTGCCTGGCCTACGAGGTCTACGAGTCGGCCACCTCCCCCGGCGTCTTCGTGACCGTCGAGGAGTGGAGCGCCCAGGGCGACCTGGACGCCCACATGACCCAGCCCCACGTCGGCAAGGCGTTCGAGGTCATCGGCCCGCTCCTCGCCGGCGAGGTCGCCATCCACGTCCTCAAGTCCCTCTGACCCGGCCGACCACCCGCACCACACCCTCGTCTCGCTGAGTCGGCGCGGGTACGCGCCGACTCGGCGAGGAAGCGGGGTCAGACGGGGCGGTAGGCGTCGGCGAAGACGATGACGTTCGACTGGTAGTCGGCGCCGTCCCAGTCGGTGCAGGTCACCAGCACGAGTCGGCCCTTGCGGCGGTCCTGGCCGAAGAGGTCCTCGGCCTGCGCCGCGACCTCGGCCTTGGTCAGGGTGACGACCTTGCGCACCCGGTAGTCGACCAGCTCTCCGTCGTAGCGGATCTGCAGCGGGTCTCCCGTGACGACGTCGGCGAGGCGGTTCATCACGCCGCCGCCGGTGTGCACGGTGTGGCCGGTGACGACCGTCTGGCCCGAGCGGGCGCCGGGGAGCGCACTGGCATCCCAGTAGCCCACCTCGGTGTAGTCCTCGGGCGGGGTGAGCACCCCGTCGCCGGCCATCTCGATGTCGACCAGCGAGGCGTTGAGGCCGATCGTGGGCACGATCAGCGCGTCGGCACCGCCGCGGGCGGCGGCAGCGGACGTCGAGGCGCCCGCGGAGTCGCCGGAGGGAGCCGGAAAACCAGGCACAGCCCGGGTCTCGGGGCCATCGAGGATGGCCAGCGCGAGCGCCGCCACGAGGATCACCAGAACTGCGGTGACTCCCCAGCGACGGCGCTCGGCGCCGAGAACCGGGCTGTTTCCGGTGGAGCTGACGTCCATCAGGACCTCATCGCTGCAGCAGGCGCCGTCCAGCAACTGCGCCGGTGCCCGCGAGGGTCACCGCGACCATGCCCCACAGCAGCGGGCTGCCGGGACCGTCGGAGACCGGACCGGCCGCACCGGCGTCGACGATGGTCGGCACCTCCGGCGTCGGGGTCTTCGTCGGCTCGGGGGTCGGGGTCGGCGTCGGGCTCGGGGCGACCCGACCGTTCGGGCCACAGGTCGAGCTGGCGATCTCGGCGCCGACGAGCGAGTCGAAGCCGAACTCCGACGCGGCCGGGAGCAGCTTGAGGTCGATCGCGGTAACGAGGATCCGCTTGCCGCCCTCCGAGAACGTCTGCTTGTTGAGCGTGATGTCGAGGATGTTCTCCTCGAGCGGCGCCAGCTGCGGGGCGATCTGGCCGATGATCGCGTCGACGAGCTCGGTCTGGACCTGGTCGACGACGGTCGCCAGCGGGGCGGCCAGTCCGTCGAGACCGTCGTTGAGCTGCGTCTCGACCGCGTTGGTGATCGTGTCGATGACGACCGCGAGGTCGGTGATGACCTTGGTGTTGGGCGGCGGGTTGACCGGCAGCTTGGCGAGGACGACGTCGATGCCGGCCTGCTCGATGGCCAGGCCCAGCTCGGTGTCGGCGATGTTGGCCGTGCCGGTGGCGGTCGTGCGGTCGGCCTGGCAGCGCGACTCGACGGCGCCGAGGGTGCCACCGAGCGAGACGTTGCCGAACGGGGCGAGGCCCTCGGTCACCGCGGCGGTGATGGGGCCGAGCAGCTGGTCGCCGATGGCGTTCAGCGGAGCCAGCGCGCCGACAGCGGAGTCGGGGTCGATCAGCACCGTGCCGGTGAGGTCGAGGTTGGCGATCGAGATGCCGACCGGGTCACCGGGGGTGATGCACTGGGAGTCGCCCACCGTGGCCACTCCGGCACCGTTGCCGGCGACGCCGGCGCAGGCCTCGGAGGTGCCGTTGCGGTTGGTGACCTCGGTCTCGGCGTCCTGCACGAGCGCGCCGACGTTGAGGAGGCCCTGACCCTGGAGCACCGAGATCGGGGGCTCCACCTCACCCTGCTTGGTCTGCTTCTTGCCGTCGTGGGTCGCCACCGTGGAACCGGTGGAGAACGCGTTGCCACCGATCGAGAGCGTCAGCGCGTTGGCGCCGGACTGGGCGACGACCGGATCGGCGGACTGGGCGGCGGTCGGCAGCAGCGCCAGGCTCGCAGCGGCCAGAAGCGCACCGGATCGAGCGAAACGGGAGTTCATGTGTGTGTTCCTTCCCATGCACTCGGCCGTGGGGGGTCGAGGGAGCTGGCACCGATAGTGGACCGGTGCGCGCCGAGCTGTTCCTGAGATTACGACAAGATTCCCCTGAGCCGCCACCGGTGCTCGCATGCTGTCCCACGAAATCACCCGTGAGGGGGGCTGATCGGCGCCCGGTCAGTCGCGCACACGCACCACGGACTTGCCGAGCGTGCGGCGCTCGTCCATGTCGATGAGCGCCTGCCCGAACTCCTCGAGGGCGTAGGTCTTCCCGATCGGCGGCTTGACGGCGCCCGCGTCCATCATCGGCACGAGCCGGCCCCACTGCTCCTGCATGTAGCCGGGGCGCACCATCGCGAAGGCGCCCCAGCCGACGCCACGCACGTCGACGTTGTTGAGCAGCAGCCGGTTGACCTTGACCTCCGGGATGCCCGCGCCGGAGGCGAAGCCGAGCACCAGCAGCCGTCCCTGCGGGGCGAGGGAGCGCAGGGAGTCGGTGAAGGCGGACCCACCGACGATGTCGGCGACCACGTCGACACCGATGCCGCCGGTGAGCTCCTTGACCTGGTCCTTGAAGCCGTCGAACAGGATCGCCTCGTCGGCCCCGGCGGCGCGCGCCACCTCGGCCTTCTCCTCGGTGCTGACCACGCCGATGACCCGTGCGCCCATGCCCTTGGCGACCTGGATGGTGGCCGTGCCCAGCCCGCCGGCGGCGCCGTGCACCAGCACGGTCTCGCCCGCCCGGAGCCCGCCGCGCTCGTAGAGGGCGAACTCGGCGGTGAGGTAGTTCATCGGCAGGGCCGCGCCCTCGTCGAAGGAGAGCTGGTCGGGGAGGGCGAAGGTGAACATCGCCGGGACGACGGCCAGCTCGGCGGCGCCGCCGAAGCCGCCGACGCCGGCCACACGCTGCCCGGGGGTGAAGCCGGGGCCGCTGACGACCGTGCCCGCGACGTCGACGCCGGGAGAGAAGGGGACCTCGGGCTTGAGCTGGTACTCGCCGCGGCTGAGCAGCAGGTCGGGGAAGGAGACGCCGACCCGGTGCACCTCGATGAGGACGTCGTCCGGGCCGGGCGTCGGCTCGGGCATCTCAGCCACGGTGATGTCGGCGGGTCCGGTGAGCGTCGTGATCTGGGCTGCGCGCATGACGGTCAAACTAGCCCCCGCACCCACACGGACCGCGCCAGGCACGACCGGTGGCCCGACACCATGCGCTGACCGCGCTGTGACCACGCTGTGACCGAGCGCTGGCCGGCGACCATCTGGGGTCGTCGACCGCTCCGAACACCGGGCATGAGGATCTCCGACCGGTTCAGCGCGACCGTGATGCACGCCACCGCGCGCTACTCGGTGCGCTACGGCGAGGAGCTGCGCTTCGCCGGCTCCGACCTGCCGAAGCCCCGTCGCCGCCGCGTGCCGACGCGCCACGGGACCGTCACCGTCCACGAGTACGACGCGCCCCGGGCCACCGCCGCGCCGTCACCGGCCGGCACCTCGGGGACACCGACGTACGTGCACTTCCACGGCGGCGCCTGGCTCATGCGCTACCCGGAGATGGACGACTGGTGGTGCCGCTACGTCGCCGCCACCGCCGGCGTGCGGGTCGTCAACGTCGACTTCCACACCGGGCCCTACGTCACCTACCCGGTCGCCCAGCACCAGTGCCACGACGTGGCGGCAGCGCTGGCCGAGGCGTCGCCGGTCGCCGTCGGCGGCTTCTCCAGCGGCGGAGGGCTGGCGGCTTCGGTGTGCCTCCAGGCGCGCGACCGCGGGTCGTTCACCCCGCGACTGCAGGTGCTCGGCGTCCCCGCCCTCGACCTGGCCTCCGACCTGCCGAGCGGCGCCGGGATGATCTCGCCCTCGCTGCGGGCGCTCGTCCGGCGGGTCTACTTCCCCGATCCCGCGACCCGGGCCGAGCCCTACGCCTCCCCCGTCCTGGCCGACGACCTCGTGGGCCTGCCGCCCGCGGTCGTGCTGACGGCCGAGCGCGACACGCTCCGGCGCGACGGTGACACCTATGCGCGACGGCTGCGGGAGGCCGGGGTCGACGTCGTCCACGACATGACGCCCGGCGTCGACCACTACTTCCTGACCGAGGACCCGCAGCGGGCCCGCACCACGATGGCGATGGTCGCCGCAGAGCTCCGGGAGGCGCTCAGCCGGGACGCTTGATCTGCTCGAGCTCGAAGTGCATCGGGTCGGTGTAGCGCCAGTCGCCGCCCCACCCGAAGCCCCAGTACTTGAAGATCGCCACCACGTCGCGGTCCATCTCCCCGACGGTGCCGCGCTGGTTGCCCGGGACGTTGAGGTCGAGCGCGAGGCCGAAGGAGTGGTTGGACAGCGTCGTGCTGCCGGCGATGAAGCGCGGGTAGTAGCAGCCGGCGTACTCGTCGGGCTTGATCTCCGACTCCAGCCCCTGCGACACGATCTCGGCCAGCGCCGCCTTGAGCTGCGGCATCAGCGCCTTGTTGCAGGTCACCGAGCCGAGGATCGGCACCACCTCGGTCGTGATGTGCTGCGTCACCCACGCGGGGTCCGGGGCGATGCGGCCGCCCCCGATCGAGGTGTAGCGGAACACCCCGACGGCGTCGGCGAAGGAGCCGAAGAGGACGGCGCTCTGGAAGGCGTCGGGGTCGAGACCGAGGCGCGAGACGACGTCGAGGTTCTGCACCGAGATCTCCTCGCCCACCACCGCCGCGAGCGGCTTGCGCAGCGTCTGCGGCGCGACCTCCCCGGTGGAGAGGACGACGGCGTTGCCCTCGGGCATGCCGAGCGCCTCGCCGACCTTGGCATTGACGACGAGGTCGATGCCCTCCACCTGAGGGGCCCACGCACCGATGTGCAGTGCGGGGGAGGCCTCGCCGAGGTCGAGGAAGCCGGCGTCGTCGACGGGCAGCTGCTTGCGCAGGCTCGGGTTCGCTGCCACCTCGCCGCCGGCGACGCGGTCCCACTGCTCCTGCAGGTCGGCGCTGGAGACCTCGGTGTAGCTGCGGTACTGGCCGGGGTCGACCGCGGCGATCGTGTAGGCCTTGTTCTCGAGCACCACCTGGCTGACCGAGAGGCGCAGCGCCGCCCGCACGCCCTCGAGGTCGCGCACCTCCTGCACGACCTCGTCGCTGAGCGGCTCGGTGTCCTGGATGAGGATGTCGGCCGGGACGATCGCCTCGGTGCGGGGCCCGGGGGCCTCCATGACGTACGCCGGGTCGAGCGCGGCGCCGGGGTCGTCGGGCAGCTCGGTGGTCACCGCCTCGACGGGCGCCGCGGCGTCCTCGGCCTCACGGCCGTCGGAGTCCTGCGACTCACCGTTGCCGTTGCCGGTGTCGGCGACGCTGGACTGGGTGGGCTCGGTGCCGGGCGCGCCGCAGGCGATGGGCAGCAGCATCAGGGCGCCCAGCCCCACTGCTGTCATGCGCGCTCGCCGCACTGCGTCCTCCTCGAGACCCGTCCCGATCCTGCGCCGGGCCCGTGGTCCAGAGAATAGTCGGCGCTGCCAATCGCCGGGCGTCTTCAGCGCAGGACGCGGCCGGCGATCCAGGCGATCGAGTCGGCCGTCTCCTCCGGGCTGCCCGAGGGCTGCATGACGTGGCTCAGCACCAGCCGCACGACCGTGTCGATGGCCGCGTCGACCCGGTGCGCCGCGAGCGGGACGTCGAAGGCGGCGAGCCGTTCGGCGACCACGGCCTTGGCGGTCACGAGCAGCGAGTCGGCGTGCGTGGTCAGCAACGGCAGCAGCTCGGTGTCGGCGCCGTGCGTCGCGGAGACGACGGCGTGGAGCAGCGGGTTGTCGTGGGCGTGCTCGAGGACCGTGCGCGAGGCCTGGCGGATGGCGTCGACGAGGTCGTCGGGGTGGGCGTCGAACGCCACCGTCACGACGTCGAGGAACCGCTCGAGCTCGCGCAGGATCATCGCCTCGGCGAGACGGGGCTTGGTGCCGATCTCGTTGTAGACCGTCTGCCGGCTGACCCCGACCACGTCGGCGAGCTTGGCCATCGTGACCTGCGCCCACCCGACGTCCCCGGTGAGGGTCACCGCCGCGTCGACGATCCGCTCACGGGTCGAGGCCGCCACCTCGCCCCGCGCTCCGACCGTCGTCCTGCTCACGGGCACGAGCCTAGGACACCGCGTTCCGCGTCGGGTCAGCCCGACAGGGTGAGGGCGAGCACAGGGCAGGCCTGGACGGCGGCGTGCACGTGGCCGCGCTGCGACTCGTCGGGCGAGTCGTCGAGCACGTGCATCTCGTCGTCGTCGTCGAGCTCGAAGAAGTCGCTGGCCATGGCCTCGCACATGCCGAGGCCCTCGCACCGGTCGCGGTCGACGTGGATCCTCACCGGCTCAGACCTCCTGTCGCGCGGACGGGTCGAGCGCCACGAAGTCGACCTTCTCGCGCACGCCGCAGTCGGGGCAGCACCAGTCGTCGGGGATGTCCTTCCACGCCGTGCCGGCGGCGAAGCCCTCCAGCTCGTTGCCCACCTCGACCTCGTAGGTGTGACCGCACCCGGGGCAGCGGGCGGCCATCACCTCCTCGTCCTGGGAGCGGGCGAGCTCGGCCGCGGCGGCAGCCTCGTCGGCGGCACGTCGCTCCGCGGTGAGGACGTGATCGGGACGCGGGTAGCGGGCGAGGTACTTCTCGCGCTTGCTCGCCTGGATGTTGGCGCGGGTGACGTCGCCGCCGAAGTGGTCGACGACGCGCTGGTCCATCGCCTTGCGGAACAGCGGCGGCACCAGGGCCAACACGATCATCCCGGCGTAGCCGGTCGGCAGGACCGGGGACTCCTCGAAGTCCCGCAGCGTCTGGTAGCGACGCGTGGGGTTCGCGTGGTGGTCGCTGTGACGCTGGAGGTGGTAGAGCAGGACGTTCGTGGCGATGTTGTTGGAGTTCCACGAGTGGGAGGGGTCGACCCGCTCGTAGCGCTGACGGGTGCCGTTGCCGACCTTCTGGCGCAGCATCCCGTAGTGCTCCATGAAGTTGACGACCTCGAGCAGCGAGAAGCCCACGATCGCCTGGACGACGAGGAACGGCACGACCTCGACACCGAGCCAGGCGATGAGGCCTCCGAAGAGGACGGCCGACATCGACCAGGCGTTGAGCACGTCGTTGCTGATCCGGAAGGGGTGCTGGCCCTTGCGGGCGAAGCGCTTCTTCTCCACGTTCCAGGCGCTCGTGAGGGAGCCGATCACGGTGCGGGGCCAGAAGGCGTAGAAGTTCTCGCCCAGGCGCGAGCTCGCGGGGTCCTCGGGGGTCGCCACCCGCACGTGGTGACCACGGTTGTGCTCGATGTAGAAGTGCCCGTAGAAGCTCTGCGCGAGGGCGATCTTGGAGAGCCAGCGCTCGTTGGCCTCGCGCTTGTGGCCCAGCTCGTGGGCGGTGTTGATGCCGATGCCACCGATGGTGCCGATGGTCAGGGCCAACCCGATCTTGTCGGCCAGGCTCAGCTCACCGAGCCCGAACGGCGCCCCGTTGGCGATCACGTAGAACGCCGCGACGAACCCGACGTACTGGATCGGGAGGAAGAGGTAGGTGATCCACCGGTAGTAGCGGTCCTCCTCCAGCGCCTCGATCGCGTCGTCGGGCGGGTTGGTGCGGTCGAGGCCGGCCACCAGGTCGATCAGCGGGACGACGCCCAGCACCACGATCGGTCCGACCCAGAACCACACGCCCGAGCCGGTGAGGGCCCACAGGCCGAAGGCGAGGAAGGCCAGCGAGGGCACCACCAGGCCGATCAGCCACAGGTAGCGCTTGCCGTCGGTCCAGTGCTCGGTCGAGCCCTCGGGGACGGTGCTGTGCGGAATGCCGGAACTGCCTGCGGAACTGCCTGCGGGACTGGATGCGGAATGGGTCGCCATCGACTCGTCGCCTCTCCTCGGGGTTTACAGAACCGTAGGCTATGTAAACTTCCTTGACAAGAGGCAGACGTTTGTAAAGTGCGCGGCGGCCAGGACTCCGGTCGGGGCGCCGGTCAGGGCCTCCGTGACGGACGGCGCTTCGCCGCCTCGGTCAGGTCAGCGATCGAGGCGGCCAGCGCGCTCGAGGCGAACGAGCGCACGTGCACCACGTGGCTCGGGGTGCGCAGCCCGACCATCCGGGACAGCCGGCCACCGGACAGCTCGACCTGCTCGATGTCGCGCAGCGCGAGGTCCATCATCGCCATCCCCCGCCCGCCCCGGCTGGGGATGAAGTTGACGTGCAGCCGCGTGAGCGTGAGGCGCCCCGACACCCACGCCCCGCCCCACACGCTCTGGAAGCGGTCGAGGACGACCCCGCTGTCGGGCATCCCCACGACTCCACCGAGGTCCGGGTCGTCGCTCGCCTGGACCATGACGCTGACCGACCTCGAGGCGATGACTCCGTACGACATGCCCCCGAGTCTGCCCCCTCGCGACGGCATCAACCGCCACTGTTGGGGTACAGGGGCTGCCCCGTGGACGATTCCTTACCCGCGTGTGGTGATCCCGGGCCGCGAGGTGCCGTCCGTGTAGCGTCGTCACCAGTCAGCAGCCCACCCGGTGGTCGCCGGCCCGACCAGTTGTACCACCGAGAGCACGGAAAGCACGGAGAGCACGGAGCCATGACCGAGCCCCCACGCGAGCGTCGCGGCCTCGGGGCGACCCTGAAGCGGTGGCGCGCCCCGCTGGTCCTGATCCCGCTGCTCGCTCTCCTCGGCTACAGCGGCGCCGTCGGCGCCCACATGCTGTGGGGCGAGACCCGCTCCCCGACCGCCGAGCCGGTCGTCACCTGCTGGGACGGCTCCGACGCCACCGCCGACGCCTGCCCCGTCCCGAGCGGGGCTGCGGGGCTGCGCTGGGTGTTCCCGTCGTTCCGTCCCAACAGCGAGTCCTGCCGCGAGGTCGTCTACGAGAACGTGAGCGTCGGACCGTTCGAGTACGTCTGTCGCATGCGGGTCCAGGGCACGCGGGTCAAGGTCAGCTACACCAAGCGGGCGGGACTCGAGCGGGGTCTGGCCTACCTCGGCCGGCGCTACGACGGGGTCGAGCCGGAGGAGGTGGCCCGGGGGTCCAGGATCGTCTACCGCGACCCCGAGCCGACGAGGAACGGCAGCTATGAGCTGACCGTGGCCTACCTCGACCACCCGTTCTCGGTGACCGTCAGCGCCCCCGACGAGCGGCTGCGCGACCGGGTCCTGCGCGAGTCGGTCGACCTGCGCCCCGCGCGCTTCGTCACCGTCCAGCCGCCGGAGGACGACGAGGGCTGAGGTCTGCGCCTGCGCGCGGTTAGCCCTCGCGGATCGCGGCGGCGACCGCGCCCGGGACGTCGGGGTGGAAGACGGTGGGGATGATGAAGCTCGAGTTGAGCTCGTCGTCCTTGACGACGTGCGCGATCGCCGCCGCGGCGCGCAGCAGCATGTCGACGCTGACCTCGGTCGCGCGCGCGTCGAGCAGGCCGCGGAAGACGCCGGGGAACGCGAGCACGTTGTTGATCTGGTTGGGGTAGTCGGAGCGACCGCTGGCCACCACCGCGGCGTACTGCCCGGCAGCGCCGGGGTCGACCTCCGGGTCGGGGTTGGCCAGGGCGAAGACCACCGCCCGCTCGGCCATGTCCTGGATCCACTCGGGCTGGAGGATCCCGGGAGCGCTGACGCCCACGAAGACGTCCGCGCCGGCCAGCCCGGCGCGCAGGTCGCCGGTGATGCCCCGCGGGTTGGTGCTCGCGGCGAGCGCGGCCTTGGCCGGCGAGAGGTCGGTCATGCTCGCGGCCAGGCAGCCCTCGCGGTCCCACACGACGACGTCCGGCACCCCGGCGGCGAGGAGCAGGGTGACGATCGCCGACCCGGCAGCGCCGGCACCGGCGACCACGACCCGCGAGCTGGTCAGGTCCTTGCCCACCACTCGCAGGGCGTTGGTCAGCGCGGCGAGCACGACGATCGCCGTCCCGTGCTGGTCGTCGTGGAAGACCGGGATGTCGAGGCTCTCGCGCAGGCGTCGCTCGATCTCGAAGCAGCGCGGCGCGGCGATGTCCTCGAGGTTGATGCCGCCGAAGCCCGGGGCGATCATCTCGACCGCCCGCACGATCTCGTCGGTGTCCTGCGAGGCCAGGCAGATCGGCCAGGCGTCGATGTCGGCGAAGCGCTTGAAGAGCGCGGCCTTGCCCTCCATCACGGGCAGGGCGGCGCCCGGCCCGATGTTGCCGAGGCCGAGGACGGCCGAGCCGTCGGTCACCACCGCCACCGAGTTGCCCTTGATGGTCAGGCGCGGGATGTCCTCGGGGTGCTCGGCGAGCGCGAGGCTGACCCGGCCGACGCCGGGGGTGTAGGCCATCGAGAGGTCGTCGCGGTTCTTCAGCGGCACCTTCGAGGCGACCTCGATCTTGCCGCCGATGTGGAGCAGGAAGGTGCGGTCACTGACCTTGTAGACCTCCACGCCCTCGACGGCGTCGGCCGCCACGACGAGCGCCTCGGAGTGCTCGGCGTCACCCGCCGAGCAGGTGACGTCGAGGACCAGCTTGTCGTGGCTGGACTCGGCGACGTCGATGGCCGTGACGATCCCGCCGGCGGCCGCGATCGCGGTGGCCACCGAGCCCACCACCGCGTGGTCGGGCACCGTGTGCAGGCGCATGGTGATCGAGTACGACGACGGCGTTGCTGATCTGGCCACGTCCTCACCTTCGACCCTCGAGCCGGTTACGGACAAGTAGCAAGTGGTCAGGAGACGCCGAGGTGGTCGAGCAGGTTCTTGGAGAACCGGTCGCCCATCTGGGCCATCACGCCCTTCATCGTCGAGCGCACCGCCCCGCCGGACACCTTGGGCAGCGGCAGGTCGACGCAGATCTCCAGGCTCGTCTTGAGCAGCACCCCCTCCCCGGAGCCGCCGTGGTCGGAGAGGTCGTACCACCCGTGCACACCGGCGCGCTCGCGCGTGTCGGCCGGCGGGTCGTGGGTGAACTCGATGCGGGACCCCTCGTCCAGCGTCATCTTCTCGGTGAACGTCGCGCCGAAGCCCTTGCCGGCGACCTTGAGCCCCGAGAGCGTCCAGATCCAGTGACCGTCCCGCTCCTCGATCGAGGAGACGAACGGCGTGAAGCGCGCGACGAGGGTGGGGTCGACCAGGACCTCCCAGACCCGCTCGCGGGCGACGGGGACGACGGCCTCGGCCGTGGTGGAGGCGGTGAAGGTGGTCATCGGTCCAGCTCCCTCTCGATGTCGGCGGCAAGGTCGGCGGGCGCGACGGTGGGGGCGTAGTCGGCGACCACCGACCCGTCGCGGCCGAGCAGGAACTTGGCGAAGTTCCAGGCGATGGGGGCGTCGGGGGTCGCGGACTGCTCGGAGCGGAGCCAGTCGAAGAGCGGGTGGGCGTCGACGCCGTTGACGTCGACCTTGCTCATCATCGCGAAGGAGACGCCGTAGTTCTTCTCGCAGAAGGCGCCGATCTCGGTCTCGTCGCCCGGCTCCTGGGCACCGAACTGGTTGCAGGGGAAGCCGAGCACGGCCAGCCCGCGCTCGCCGTACTGCTCGTGAAGGGCCTGGAGGCCTTCGTACTGCGGCGTGAGGCCGCACTGCGAGGCGGTGTTGACGACCAGGACGACCCGGCCGACGTAGTCGGCGAGGTCCACCTCCTGGCCGTCGATGTCGCGAGCCTGGAAGTCGGCGAGGGTCGTCATGACGGCGAGTCTGTCAGGGACGTCATGACGGTTCCGCGCCCGGCCAGGCCTGGCCCCACCGGGTCGCGAACGCCATCTCCGCCAGCGGCTTGCGCTCACGCGGGCGTGCCTCACGGTCGCGGTCCTCGACGCCGACCGACTCCAGACGCGGGTCGTCGGGCTCGAGGTGGACGCCGATCGCGATCCCGGTCATCAGCGCGACGTGGTCGGGCACGCCGAGCTCGGCCGCGGCGGACGCGTGGTCGAAGCCGGCGAACTGGTGGGCGTGCAGGCCCATCGCGCGGGCCTGGAGCGTGATGTGGGCCGACGCCTGGCCGAGGTCGTGGCGGGCGTAGTCGGCGCTCTTGGGACCGCGGCCGTCGGGCGCGGGGGCGACCTGGGTGCCGGCGACGAGGATCAGCGAGGCACGGGGCACCCAGCCGGAGTTGCCGCGGCTGAGGTGGGCGACGAACGCGGTGTGCGCCTCGCTGCCGCGCGGGGCGACGACGTACCCCCAGGGCTGGCTGTTGCCCGCGCTCGGCGCCCACTGCGCGGCGCGCAGGAGGGTCTCGATCTCGTCGTCGGTGAGCACGTGGTCGGCGTCGAAGACGCTCGGGCTCCAGCGCGAGCGCAGCGGCTCGGCGAGGCCCTCGGCACCCGGCATCGGGGCGTGCGGCCCGCTGGGGCTGCTCACGACTCGTTCCACACGGTGCCGGTGGCACTGGCCACGTAGTCGAGGAAGGCGCGCTCGGCGTCCGGGTCCTGCGCGCGCTGGAAGGGGTACGTCGTGGGCCGGGTCGCCCGGTCGTGCCAGAAGTGGTGGGTGCCGGAGGAGTCGGGGCGGGTGGCGACCAGCCACACCGCCGTGTCGGCCCCGGAGGCGGGGTCGCGCAGCAGTCGGCCGAGCACCTTGTCGAAGCCGGGGAGGCTGTCGGAGACGCCGGGGGTCTTCGCCCAGCCGGGGTGGGTGCTCTCGACCGCGACCTGTCCCCCGCGCAGCCGTCGGCTCCACGCGTCGGCGAGCACGACCTGCATCCGCTTGGTGCGCGCGTAGCCGCGGACGCCGTCGTAGTCGCCGTCGCGGTACTCGATCGCGTCGGGGGTGGAGCGCAGCCCGGCGGAGTACATGCCACCCGACGACATGAGGACCACGGTGCCCCCCTCGCCGGCCCCGAGGACCGGCAGCAGTCGCTCGGTCATCAGGTGGGGGCCGAGCACGTGCACGGCGAGCGCCATCTCGTGGCCCTGGGGGCTCTCGGTGCGCTCGGGCACCATCACGCCGGCGTTGTGCACCAACCCGTGCAGCGCGTCGATGCGGGAGGTGAGGTCGTCGGTCCAGGCGCGGACGGCATCGAGGTCACCGACGTCGCAGACCTCCTCGACGAGGTCGGCACCGGGGCGGCTGCGGCGGAGCTCGGCGACCAGGCGCGAGACCTTGCCGGGGTTGCGGCCCAGCACGTGCACCGTCGCGCCGAGGTCGAGGAAGGAGGAGACCATCGCCTCGCCGATCCCGGACGTCGCCCCGGTGACCACGACCCGCTTGCCCAGCAGGCTGCCCTTCTCGGCGTCCGGGGCCCACCACCTCTGGCGCAGGGCAGGGCCGATCTTGGTGTAGCCGAGGACGAGCGACCGGTCGAGGACGGCGTCAGCGGCACGGGCGAGCACGGAAGGTGACATGACCCCGAGCCTAGGGATGCCGACGACGGGCGCCTCACCCCCGCGGTGACCGCGCGTGTGGGCTGCGGCACGCCGTCCGAGCGTGCCGCGACCGTCGAACCGTGTGTGTACCGCCCCCGCTCTCCCCCCACGGTCGAGCGGGGGACGGCCTTGTCAGGATAGACGCATCATCCACGCGGTGACCCGTCCGACATGCGGCGAGCCCGGGGCGAGCGCTCCCTCAGCGCGGGAGCCTGACCACCACGGTCGCCCCACCGCCCGGGGTCTCCACGAGGCCGATCGTGCCGCCGTGGGCCTTCACCACGCGACGACAGGTAGCAAGCCCCAGGCCGGAGCCGGGCACCGAGTGGTCGAGGCGCGTGTGGGCGGAGAAGATCCGGTCGCGCTCCTCGGCCGGGACGCCGCGTCCGTGGTCGACGACCTCCAGGACCCAGGTGTCGTCCTCGATGTGGGCCTGGACCTCCACGGGCCCGCCGCCTGCGTGCTTGGCGACGTTGGTGAGCAGGTTCTGCAGCAGCAGGCGCAGCTGCAGACCGTCGGCGCGCACCGAGGGGAGGTCGCCCAGGTGCACGTCGACGTCGGCGAGCGCCGGGACGTCGTCCAGCACCGAGGTCACGAGGTCGGCGACGTCCAGGTCGTGCAGGGCGAGCTCACCGCCGACGACGGCGTAGCGCAGGACGTCCTTCACCAGCGCCGACATCCGCGTGGCGCACTTGTGGCCGCGGGAGACCAGCAGCGACATGGTGCGCGCGTCGACGGGGTCGGCCTCGAGCTGCTCGTCGAGGAGCTCGAGCGTGCCGGTCAGGGCCTGGATCGGGTTCTGGAGGTCGTGGCTCACCTGGGACCCCAGCGTGGCGAGGTGCTCGTTGCTGCGTTCGAGCTCGGCCACCAGGTCGGCCGAGGCCAGCACCAGCTCGCGCTGGGCGATCTCGGCGGAGCAGGCAGCGGCCAGGTCGCGCAGGTTCTCCAGGTCGACGGAGGCCCACGACCGCGGCTCGCCGTCGATCGCGCACAGCGACCCGACCACCTGTCCTCGGCTGTTGGTGATCGGCCAGCCGGCGTAAGCGATCACGCCCAGCACCGGGATCGCGAGGTTGTCGACGAGGAGCGGTTCCTTGCGGGCGTCCTCGATGATGAGCGGCTTCCCCTGCGCCACGACGTACTGGCAGAACGAGTGCGACAGCGGCGTCTCCCGCTCCTCCTGCCACGGTTCAGGCAGGCCCAGGGCCCCGGGGAAGACCTGTCGGAACTCCTCGACGATCGTCACCAGGCCGATGGGCACCCCGAGGGTCCGCTGCACCAGCCGGGCGTAGTGGTCGAAGGAACCGAGCTCGGGCAGGACGCTCGTGTCGGTCATCGCGCGGCGCTCGGTGAGAGCCGGGCCGCGGACGCGCGGTGGGTACGACGAGGGAGGGTGAACACGCGACCGAATTTACTGCGGGGGAGGTGGGTCGTGGGTCACTTCGGGCACCCGCCGGTCGTGCAGCTCGTCAACGCGGTACGCCACTGCCACCTGGTGACAGCGATGTACCGCAGGAAAAAGCGAGAACCCGGACCAGACTTCTCTGGACCGGGCTCTGCTCTCTGTGCGCGAGGGGGGATTTGAACCCCCACGCCCTTTCGGACACTGGCACCTGAAGCCAGCGCGTCTGCCGTTCCGCCACTCGCGCAAGTAACCGGAGCAGACTAGCCCAGGGCCCGATCCAGCAACAAACCGGCGCCCCCGCGCAGTCGATCGTGCGGCAGATCGGTCGACGTCCGGGGGGTGAGGGTCCCGGTCACCGGGGTCCGGGGTGGCTACGATCGACGCTACGTCCGGTCGTCCGACCGGTCCTTGCCATGCCCCCCACGCGTGGGGACGTCCGGAGGAAGGAGTGCGGATGGGAGGCCTGCAGCGTTTCGAGCAGCGGCTCGAGTCGATGATCTCCGGTGCGTTCGCGCGCACCTTCCGCAGCGCCGTCCAGCCGGTGGAGATCGCGGCGGCGCTGGAGCGCGAGCTCGACAACAACGCCCAGATCCTCTCCCGCGACCGCCGCCTGGTGCCCAACACGTTCCACGTGGAACTGTCGCGCGCCGACCTCGACCGGCTCGCGCCCTACGACTCCACGCTCGAGCGCGAGCTGTCCGACTCGCTCAGGAAGCACGCCGACAGCCAGTCCTACGTCTTCCCCGGTCCCGTCAGGATCGACTTCGAGTCCGCCGACGACCTGACCACGGGGCGCTTCCGGATCCGGAGCGAGGCCCAGGCCTCGGTCAGCGGGACGGCCACGCACACCCAGGTGAGCCGCGCCCACGCCCTGCTCGAGGTCAACGGCAGCCGGCACCCCCTGCAGCCGCCCGGCCTGGTGGTCGGCCGCGGCACCGAGGCCGACATCCGGATCAACGACCCGGGCATCAGCCGGCGGCACGCGGAGTTCCTCATCACCCTCGGGCCCGACGGCACCGACCCGCTCATCGAGGTGCACGACCTCGGCTCCACCAACGGCATCCGCATCGACGACCGCAAGGTGCCGCGCGCGAGGCTGCGCGACGGCTCGGTGGTCAAGGCCGGCAACACGACCCTGACCGTGCGCATCGTCAGCGAGTCGGAGAGTCCCGACAACTCCGGGTGGGGCCATGTCTGAGCTGACCCTGTTCCTCATCCGCATCGCCTACCTGGCGATCCTGTGGATCTTCGTGCTCTCGGCGATCTCGGTGATCCGCTCCGACATGTTCGGTGCCCGCGTGCCCGAGGCCGCTCGCGGCCAGGGCAGCCCGCGACCGCCGAAGCAGCAGAAGCCGCCGCGCCGCCGCGGCTCGCCCACCAAGGTCGTCGTCACCCAGGGCTCGAGCGCCGGCGCCACCGCCCCGCTCGACCAGGCCCCGATCCTGATCGGCCGCGGCACCGACGCCGCCATCCGGCTCGACGACGACTACGCCTCCACGCGCCACGCCCGGATCGCCGCCTCGGGCGACCAGTGGTTCGTCGAGGACCTCGGCTCGACCAACGGCACCTACATCGGCAGCGTGCGCATCACCCAGCCCACCACGATCGCCATCGGCACCCAGGTGCGGATCGGCAAGACGATCCTGGAGCTGAAGAAGTGAGCGACCCCTCCAGCGGCACCGGCGGACCCGCGGCCACGGGCGAGATCCCGGCCGTCGAGGAGCCCCTCGACGGCACCGGCCAGGACGGCGACGCCGTCGGCGCCACCGACCCCCCGCCCACGCTGCGCCTCCACTTCTCCGCGATCTCCGACGTGGGGCGCGTGCGCAAGGACAACCAGGACTCCGGGTACGCCGGCCCCTGGGTCCTGACCGTCTGCGACGGCGTCGGCGGCGCGGCCCGCGGCGACATCGCCTCCAGCACCGCGGTCTCCGAGCTGCGCGCCCTCGACGTCGCCCCGCCCGCCAACGACAGCCCGGCGCTGCTCACCCGCGTCGCCGACGCGCTGCACGACGCGCACGCCCAGATCGGCCACCTCGTCGACGAGGACCCCTCGATCAACGGCACCAGCACCACCGCCACGGTCGCCCTCTTCGACGGCCACCGGGTCGGCATCGGCCACGTCGGCGACAGCCGCGCCTACCTCTTCCGCGACGGCGAGCTGTCGCAGCTCACCACCGACCACACGTTCGTGCAGAGCCTCATCGACGACGGCCGGATCACCGAGGCCGAGGCGCGCGTGCACCCGCACCGCAACCTCATCCTCAAGGCCCTCGACGGCATCCACGAGGCCGAGCCTGACCTGTTCGCCCTCCAGCTCACCCCGGGCGACCGCCTGCTCCTGTGCAGCGACGGTGCCTGCGGCGTGCTCGAGGACGGCCGCCTCGCCGACATCCTGTCGATGGGCACCCCCGACTTCGCTGCCGTCGAGCTGGTGCGCGCCAGCCTCGAGGCCGGCAGCTCCGACAACGTCACCTGCATCGTCGCCGACGTCCTGAGCCCCGAGCAGGTGGCGGCCGACCCGGGCTTCGACGACCTCGAGCCCATGCTCGTCGGCGCCGCGGCCGAGCTGAAGCGTCGCCTGCCCCGCGCCCTCTTCCGCGGGCACCGCTCGGGCGACACCGGTGAGCTCGAGCCGATCGACGCCGAGATCCTCGACCTGCCGTTCGCCATCCCGAGCGACCCGCTCCCCGTCGATCCCGAGACCGCGCGCTACGCGCCGCGGCCGCCGCAGCGCTACACCTGGGTGCGTCGGCTCGCCGTGCTCGTGATCGCGGCGGGGCTGGTCTGGATCGCCGTCGCGGCCGCCTGGACCTGGGCCCAGTCGCAGTACTACGTCGGCGAGCAGGACGGGCGCGTGGTGATCTTCCGTGGCATCGACGCCTCGGTGGCCGGCTTCGAGCTGTCCGAGCCGATCGTCGTCACCGACGTCATGCTCGACCAGCTCTCCGACTTCGACCGCGGCCAGGTCGGCGCGACCATCGACGTCGACGACCTCGCCGACGGCCGCGACAAGGTCGAGGAGATCGCCGACAAGCGGGTCGCCCCCGAGGAGCCGGCCGACTCCCCCGACGGGACCACCGGGTGATCCGCCGGTGAGCCTGATGACACCCAGCTCGACGCTGATGGGCTTCGTCCACCGCCGACGACGCGGGGCAGAGCTGTTCCTGCTCGTCCTCGCGCTCGCGGTCGGGGTGGGTGGCTACGCCGCCGTGGGCATCGGCGTCGACGGCAGCGTGCCGACCGACCTCATCGGGTACGGCGGCTGGCTCGCCGCGCTCGTCGTGGCGGCCCACGTCGTCATCCGGCTCGTGGCGCCGTACGCCGACCCGGTGCTGCTGCCGCTCGTGGCCGCCCTCAACGGGCTCGGCCTCGCCGTCATCCACCGCATCGACCTCGGCTATGCCGCCCGCGGCAAGGAGACCGACTTCGCCCAGCAGCAGCTGGTGTGGATGACCCTCGGCGTCCTGCTGTTCATCGGCACCCTGGTCTTCCTGCGTGACCACCGGGTGCTGGCGCGGTTCACCTACACGATCGGCTTCGGCGCGATCGCCCTGCTCCTCCTCCCGGTGCTCCCGGGCATCGGGCGCGAGATCAACGGCGCCCGCATCTGGATCAACCTCGGCCCGTTCAGCCTCCAGCCGGGCGAGGTCGCCAAGGTGATGCTGGTGGTCGCCTTCGCCGGCTACCTCGTGCTCCACCGCGACGCGCTCGCGCTGGCCGGCAAGCGGGTCCTCTTCGTCGACCTGCCGCGCGGGCGCGACCTCGGCCCGATCCTCGCGATGTGGCTGCTCAGCCTCGGCGTCCTGGTCTTCCAGCGCGACCTCGGCTCGAGCCTGCTGTTCTTCGGTCTCTTCCTCGTGATGCTCTACGTCGCCACCGAGCGCCCGGGCTGGATCGTCGTCGGCGCGACGCTCTTCGCCGCCGGGGCCCTCGGCGCGTGGCGCACGGCCAGCCACGTGCAGGACCGCGTGGACATCTGGCTGAACCCGATGGAGTACTACCGCAACCAGGTGCCGCCGTACTCCGACCAGATCGTCGAGGCGCAGTTCGGCATGGGCTGGGGCGGGCTGATCGGGCGCGGCTTCGGCGAGGGCGACCCGACCCGGGTGACCTATGCCGAGAGCGACTTCATCATGGCCGCGATCGGCGAGGAGCTCGGTCTGACCGCGGTCATCGCGGTGCTGCTCTGCTACGGCCTCATCGTCGAGCGGGCCCTGCGCGTCGCGCTCATCTCCCGCGACTCCTTCGGCAAGCTGATGGCGACCGGCCTCGCGAGCGTCTTCGCCGTGCAGGTCTTCGTCGTCATCGGCGGCGTCACCCGCCTGATCCCGCTCACCGGCCTGACCACCCCGTTCCTGTCGTACGGCGGCTCGTCGCTGGTGGCCAACTGGGTCATCATCGCCCTGCTGCTGCGCATCTCCGACCAGGCCCGACGCCCGGTGCCCGACCTCTCCGCGGAGGAGGAGTCGAGCGACGACGAGTCCACGCAGGTGATCAAGCTGTGATGACCCCACGTCTCGTCCCGCCGGTGGGTGCCTCATGAACCGGCCGATCCGCACCGTCGCGGTCTTCTGCCTCGTGCTGTTCCTGGCACTGATGGCGAACGCGACCTACCTGCAGTTCTGGCGGGCGGGTGCCCTCGACGAGGACCCGCGCAACCAGCGCGTCCAGCAGGCCTCCTACTCCAGCGAGCGCGGCGCGATCCTGGTCGGGCGCACGCCGGTGGCCCAGAGCACGCCGTCCGACGACCGCTTCGAGTACCAGCGCGAGTACCCGCAGCCGCTGATGTACGCCCCCCTGACCGGCTACTTCACGTTCGGCGACTCCACCGGGCTGGAGTCGTCGCAGAACGCCGTCCTGTCGGGCGAGGACCCGCAGTTCTTCGTGCGCAACCTCGTCGACCTCGTCAGCAACGAGCAGCAGAGCGGCGGCAGCGTCGAGCTGACCATCAACGCCAAGGCCCAGCGCGCCGCCTTCGACGGCCTCCGGGCCCTCGGCGAAGGGGTGGAGGGATCCGTGGTGGCCCTCGAGCCCGACACCGGCAAGATCCTGGCGATGGTCTCGCTGCCGACCTTCGACCCCAACGACCTGGCCTCGCACGACTTCGGTGCCGTGAGCGACGCCTACGACGCGCTGGAGTCCGCCGAGGGCGACCCACTGCTCAACCGGGCGATCCAGACACGCATCTTCCCCGGCTCGACCTTCAAGGTCGTCACCGCGGCCGCCGCCCTGGAGTCGGGCAAGTACGACTCCGCCGACTCCCTCGTGCCGGGCGGCGCGACCTTCCAGCTGCCGCAGACCAGCGGCGAGAGCGGCGTGATCGACAACGAGGGCCGCAACTGCGGCACCGACGAGATCACCCTGCGCCTCGCGATGGAGCAGTCGTGCAACACCACCTTCGCCCAGCTCGCGATCGAGGTGGGCGCCGAAGCGATGCTCGAGACCGCCGAGAAGTTCGGCTTCAACTCCGACTACCTCGAGGACCTCAACGGCCAGGCCCGGTCGGTGTTCCCCAGCACGCTCTCCCCGCCGGAGCTCGGCCAGGCCGGCTTCGGCCAGTTCGACGTGCAGGCCACACCGCTGCAGATGGCGATGGTCGCGGCCGCGGTCGCCAACGACGGGGTCGTGATGCGGCCCTACCTCGTCTCCGAGGTGCAGTCGCCCGACTACGACGCCCGCACCGCCGACCCCGAGGAGCTGAGCGAGGCGATCAGCCCGAAGACCGCCGACGTCCTCGTCGACCTGATGGTCTCGACCGTTGACGACGGCACCGCCTCACCGGCCGCCATCCCCAACATCGCGGTGGGCGGCAAGACCGGCACCGCCCAGCGCGGCGTCGAGGGCCAGCCGCCGTACGCGTGGTTCATCTCCTTCGCGCCGGCCACCGACGCCAAGGTGGCGGTGGCCGTCATGATCGAGGAGGCCCCCGGCCAGGAGATCGCGGGCGGACGACTCGGCGGTCCGATCGCGAAAGCCGTGATGGAGGCCCTCATCTCGTGACGACGACAGGTGACCCACGATGACCCAGACGCCCGAGCCCACGTTCGCCGACGACGCCCGGCGCTACCGCCTCGACTCCCGGATCGCCACCGGGGGGATGGGCGAGGTCTGGCGGGGCACCGACACCGTCCTCGGCCGCGTCGTGGCGGTCAAGCTGCTCAAGGCCGAGTACGCCGACGACCCCGTCTTCCGCAGCCGCTTCGAGACCGAGGCCCGCCACGCGGCTGCGCTGCACCACCCCGGCATCGCGGCCGTCTTCGACGTGGGCGAGCGCGCCGGTGGCGGCAGCGGCGGCGACGCGCACCCGCGCCCCTACCTCGTGATGGAGCTCGTCGAGGGTCAGCCGCTCTCCGCGCTCCTGTCGCAGGGCCGCGACCTCGACCCGGTCGCCGTGCGCGACCTGCTCGCCCAGGTCGGCGACGCCCTCGGGGCCGCTCACCGCGCCCAGATCATCCACCGCGACGTCAAGCCCGCCAACCTCATCGTCACCCCCGACGGCAAGGTGAAGGTCACCGACTTCGGCATCGCCCGCGCCGCCGACGGCGCCCAGATCACCCGCACCGGCGCCGTGATGGGCACCCCGCAGTACCTCTCCCCCGAGCAGGCCGAGGGCCGACCGGCCACGATCGCCTCCGACGTCTACAGCCTCGGCGTCGTCGCCTTCGAGTGCCTGGCCGGACGCCGTCCCTTCGACGCCGACTCGCCCGTCGCCACCGCGCTGGCGCACATCCGCGAACCGATCCCCGCCCTGCCCGCGAGCGTGCCGGCCGACCTCGCCGGTGTCGTGCGCACCGCGCTGGCCAAGGACCCCGGCGAGCGGTACGCCGACGGGGCCGCGTTCGCGGCGGCGCTGCGCAACCCGTCGACGGCCGCCGTGCCGACCCCACCGCGCGTCGTACCGGTCGCCACGCCCGAGCCCGACGAGCCCCGCACCCAGGTGATGGGGGTCCCGGGCCCGGTGGCTGCCCCCGTGACGGGCCCCACGACAGGTCCCCTGACGGGTCCGGTGACCACGTCGACCGGTGCCACCACCGTCCCGCAGCAGAGCGCCGTCGGACCCATCGTGGCGGCGGTCGTGCTGCTCATCGCGCTGGCCGTCGTGGTCACCCTGCTCCTGACCGGTGGGGACGACGACGGCGACACCCCGAGCGCGGTCGACACCGAGCCCACCCCGACCGCGACCCAGACGGCGTCCGAGGAGCCGAGCGAGGAGCCCACCCCGACCCCGACGCCCACCGAGGACCCGTCGATCCAGCTCGACGAGAGCGACTACGTCGGCCGCCAGGTCGACGACGTCGAGGCCGAGCTGCGCGACCTCGACCTGCGCGTGCAGCGCGCCGAGCAGAGCAACGACGACCCCACCCGCGACGGCCAGGTCATCGGGATCGATCCCGAGGGCGACGTCGAGCCCAACGACGTCATCACGGTGAGCTACTACGGCACCGCCCCGGAGCCGACACCCACGCCCACGCCGACGCCCACACCGACCCCGACCCCCACGCCCGTCCCGACGGAGGAGCCCGGACCCCTCCCGGCGCTGACCAACCCGTAGTCCCCAGGAAGAGCTGACACTGATGAACGACGCAGGAGCACCGAAGCCCACCTTGATCGGTGGCCGCTACGAGCTCGGCGAGCTGCTCGGCCGCGGCGGCATGGCCGAGGTCCGCAAGGGCACCGACTCCCGTCTCGGCCGGATCGTCGCGGTCAAGCGGCTGCGCACCGACCTGGCGAGCGACGCGACGTTCCAGGCCCGCTTCCGCCGCGAGGCCCAGTCGTCGGCGTCGCTCAACCACCCCGCGATCGTCGCGGTCTACGACACCGGCGAGGAGCCGGCCGAGGACGGCTCCGGCGTCGCGCAGCCCTACATCGTGATGGAGCACGTCGCCGGGCGCACCCTGCGCGACATCCTGCGCGAGGGGCGCAAGATCCTCCCCGAGCGCGCCCTGGAGATCACCAGCGGCGTGCTCTCCGCGCTCGACTACAGCCACCGGGCCGGGATCATCCACCGCGACATCAAGCCCGGCAACGTGATGCTGACCCCCACCGGCGACGTGAAGGTGATGGACTTCGGCATCGCCCGGGCCATCAGCGACGCCGCGAACTCGATGACCCAGACGGCTGCCGTGGTCGGCACCGCGCAGTACCTCTCCCCCGAGCAGGCCCGCGGCGAGACGGTCGACTCGCGCTCCGACGTCTACTCCGCCGGCTGCCTGCTCTACGAGCTCCTCACGGGGCGCCCGCCGTTCGTCGGTGACAGCCCGGTGGCCGTGGCCTACCAGCACGTGCGCGAGCCGGCCGTGCCGCCGTCCGAGCACGACCCCGACCTGTCGCCCGAGATCGACGCGATCGTGATGAAGGCGCTCGCCAAGCGCCTCGAGGACCGCTACCAGTCGGCCGGGGCGATGCGGGCCGACATCGAGCGCTACCTGGTCGGTCGCCCGGTCGAGGCCGCAGCCGCTCCGGTGGCGGCCGGTGCCGCCGTCCCGGCCGGCGACGGCCCGACCAAGGTCACCCCCGTCGTCGCACCCACCCCTCCGCGCCGCCCCGAGCCCGCGCTGCTGCCGTCGGTGGACGACGAGCCGCCGCCGCGCACCGGCCTGTGGGTGCTGCTGGGCCTGCTCGTGATCGCGCTCCTGGTCGCGGGCTACCTGCTCGTGCAGGACTCGCTCTTCCCCGACTCCCCCGAGCAGGTGCAGGTGCCGAGCGTCATCAACCTCGACGAGACCGCCGCGCGGCTGGCCATCGGCAGCGCGGGACTGAGCGTCGGGGAGGTCACCACCCGCAACGACGACAAGATCGAGTCCGGTCTGGTGCTCGAGCAGACCCCGAGCGCCGACGACTTCGTCGACACCGACGCGGTCGTCGACCTCGTCGTCTCCATCGGTCGGCCGATGGTCTCGGTGCCGCCGGTGGTCAACCTGCCGCGCAAGACCGCCGTCCAGCAGCTCGAGGCGGCCGGGTTCACCGACATCTCGCAGCGCTCGGTGGAGTCGGACGAGAACAAGAACCAGGTGCTCGAGCAGAGCCCCGCGGCCAACACCGAGGTCAGCGAGGACACCCCGATCACGCTGGTCTACTCGCAGGGCCCCAAGGCCGTGCCGGACGTCGTGGGCGACAAGTCCCAGGCGGCGCAGCAGAAGATCATCGACCAGGGCTTCCAGCCGGTGGTGCAGAACGACCCGGCCTCGGAGGAGCCGAAGGGCACCGTCACCCTGCAGTCGCCCGCGGCCGGCACCACGCTCGACCAGGGCAGCGACGTGACGATCTTCGTGTCGGTCTACGAGGAGCCCACCGAGGAACCGACCGAGGAACCCACCGAGGAACCCACGGAGGAGCCAACCGAGGAACCGACCGAGGAACCGACCGACGAGCCCACCGACCGGCAGACCGACGCGGCTGCCCCGCAAGGTGCCGCGGCCGCACCTCGCCGGCCCGCTCGCCCCTGACGGTCCGCCCCCGACGCTTCGCGGTCAGGGGGCGTCAGGTGGTGACGGGCGAGGCGTAGGTGATGTCGAGCAGGCCGGTGTAGGCGGGGGCCTCGACGGCCTCCTCGGGGCTGAGCTCCCAGCCGACGCCGATCTCGGGGCGCAGCGCGTCGGCGCGGAAGCTGAGCACGTCGGCGTCGCGGTCGAGGGCGCTGGTGAGCGCGACCGGGTCGCCCACGGCCTCGATCGTGTAGGGCTGCGGGTAGGGGATGCCCTGCAGGCGCACCGCGCTGCCGTTGCACTTGATGCCGGTCGTGGTCACGATCCGCTGGCCCTGCATGGTGATCGCGGCCGCGCCACCGGCCCACAGCGCGTTGACGACCGCCTGCAGGTCCTGCTGGTGGACGACGTAGCGGTCGAGGTCGAGGTCGGGGTCGGCGACGGCGCGGTCGAGCACGTCGGAGGAGGCGTCCGACAGCACCACGCTGATGCCGGTGCCGATGACGGGCTCGAGGCCCGCCAGTCCGCGCAGCTGCTCGGCCTGCTTGCGCTTGCGCTGCACCTGCGCGTCGTCGACGCTCGCGGCGAGCTGGTCGACCTGGGCCCGCAGCTCGCCCTCCCGACTTTGGAGGCGCTCGTAGTCGTCGGACTCGGCCTGCACCAGCGAGGCCAGGTCGGTGTAGCGGCCCGGACGCAGGTCGGTGCCGTCGGAGTTGGCGGCACTGACCGCGAAGAGCGCGCCGCTGAGCAGGACCATCACCGGTGTGCCGATGCGCCACACGCTGCGCCGGCTCGACGCGGCGCGACCCGACATCCCGACGCCGGGGGTCGACCCTGGGGTCTGCGCGTGGGAACCGGTCACGCACACTAAGGTAGCCCGCGGATCGGCAGTACCGAAGTCGCCGATCAGCACCGGAGCCCCGATGCCGGGCGATACCCCAGAAGAGGACCGACCCCGTGGCCAAGACCAAGGACCTGACCTTCGACCCCGACCGGGGACCGGTCATGAGCGCCCGGTTCGCGATCGCCCTGACGCTGATGGTGCTCGGCGTCGCCTGGATCATCTTCTACTACGTCGGCGTGCGTCCCGAGGGCGAGTTCAACGACGCCGGCGAGGCGCTCAGCGCCAAGGGTCCGGCCTTCCTGCAGGACCTCGGCGACTGGAACTACCTGATCGGCTTCGGCGCCCTGTTCCTCGGTCTCGTCATCTCCGCGCACCCCTCGACCCCGCTGGGCCGCGGCCGTGGCGTCGTCGGCGGGATGCTCGGGTGCTTCCTGGTCGGCCTGGCGTGGATCTGCGTGTTCTACGCGATCGCCAACGACACCTCGGTGGTGCCGATCTTCGACGACCTCGGCCAGAAGAACCTGATCGTCGGGATCGGCTTCATGGCCGTCGGCTTCACCTTCGCCACCCGCTGGGAGTGAGCCCGCAGCACACAACGTTGTGCACAGCCTGCGTGTGACTGCAGGCCTCCGCTCCACCTCGACCGGCACCGGACCGTCGTACGCCCTGGGCGTGCTGATACCGGTGCCGGTTTATTGTGATGATTCCGCGCCCTGCTTGACAGAAGTCGCCAGTCGGGCACCTGTGCGAGCCGGGCCCGCCCGCCCGGGTTGCGGCGCGGTGGCGCTCACCTGGGAGCGCGAGGTCGCAGCCGGTCACCCAAGTTATCCACAGGCTTGTCCACACACTGTGGAACGAATTCCACGCGTGTAGTTCTCCACCGGTTTCTCCACAGCTGTGGACAAGATCGCGGTCGGAGGAGCGCGCGGGCCCGCTCAGCCGAGGACGGCCGAGCGCGCCACGACCGCGGCCAGGACCAGCACGCCCAGGCCGGCGATGCCGAGCCACTGGACGCGCGGACGTCGGGGCCCCTTGGGGGCGTAGACGAGCAGGCCGGTGATCAGCGCACCGCCGACGAAGCCACCGAGGTGGCCCTGCCAGGAGATGTTGGGCACGGCGAAGGTGATGACGAGGTTGATGAGGAGCAGGCCGCCGAGGCTGCGCAGGTCGCCCCCGATCTTGTGGACGATGACGGCGAGGGCGGCGAAGAGGCCGTAGATGGCTCCGGAGGCGCCGAGGGTGATCCCGAACTCGCTCGCCAGCCAGTAGACCGTCGCGGAACCCGCGAGGCCGGAGACGAGGTAGAGCGCCAGGAAGCGCGCGCGGCCCAGCACGGCCTCGATCTGCGGGCCGAGGAGGAAGAGCGCGAGCATGTTGGCGGCGAGGTGCCAGATCTCGACGTGCAGGAACATGCTCGTGACGAGCTGCCAGTAGGCGCCGTCGGAGACGCCGGACACCCAGCGGGCGTCGCCGCCGCGACAGGCGGCCTCGACGGCCGCGCCGTAGAAGGCGCCCGGCTCGGCGATCGACTCACAGAGCCCGCGCGGCAGCAGGGCCAGGCGGGGGATGAGCCGGCTCTCGTTCCAGCCGGTGACCAGGACGCCCACCCAGACGGCGACGTTGAGGGCGATCAGGACCTGCGAGGTCAGCGCCGGGTTGTCGGAGCGGGTGCCGCCGTACGCCGTACGGCCGCTGCGCGTCGCCTTGGCCCCCTCCTTGACGCAGTCGGGGCACTGGAAGCCCACCGAGGCGTCACGCATGCAGTCGGGACAGATCGACCGGCTGCAGCGCTGGCACCGGATGTTGGCCTCGCGGCGGGGGGGGCGTTAACCCCCCGCCCCCCCGGGCCCCGGGCTCGACTGCGAGGGGTTCGACAAGGGGGTGAGCCTCAGCCGCCGACGATCTCGACCGAGCTCATCACGATCGGCTCGACCGGGCGGTCGCCGGCGCCGGTGGGGGCGGTCGCGATCGCGTCGACGACGTCGCGGCTCGCCTGGTCGGCGACCTCACCGAAGATCGTGTGCTTGCGGTTGAGCCACGGGGTGGCGCCGACGGTGACGAAGAACTGCGAGCCGTTGGTGCCGGGGCCCGCGTTGGCCATCGCGAGGAGGTAGGGCTTGTCGAAGACGAGCTCGGGGTGGATCTCGTCCTTGAACGTGTAGCCCGGGCCGCCGGTGCCGGTGCCCTGCGGGCACCCGCCCTGGATCATGAAGCCCTCGATGACGCGGTGGAAGCCGAGGCCGTCGTAGAAGCGCTTCTTCTCGCCGTTGGCCTCCTTCTCGCCGGTCGCGAGGCCGGTGAAGTTGGCCACCGTCTCGGGGGCGTGGTTCGGGAACAGGGTGATCGTGATGTCGCCCTTGTTGGTCTTGAGGATGGCCTGAAGGTCCGCCATGACTGCCTTTCGAGCCCTTGCGGGCGGGTGACGTGAGTGGTCGTGCGCGGTCACCCGGTGGTGACCGTGTCCGCGTCGATCCTGCCATGCAGCACCAGCGCCACCGCAGGCCCGCCCGCCTTCCCAGCCGTCGGGCGTCGTCGTGCCTCCACCCGACTCACCCGCCCTGGGGTGGTCGCCCACGCGCGACGCATGATGGGATGGATTGAACTGACGTCGGCCGCCGGCCGACCCACTGTCTCGTGCACGATGCCAGCAAGAGCCCGTCCGGGCTCGCCACAGCATGGAAAGGAAGGCTCCCGATGGGACTTCGCTCCAAGAAGTCGCGCCTCGACCAGGCCACCGACATCGTCGAGGGGTATGTCGACAGCATGCGCCCCCACGTGCAGGCTGCGACGGAGTCCACTCGTGACTTCGTCCAGGACACCGTGATCCCCGCCCTCCACGACGCGAAGGAGAAGGCCGGCCCGGCCCTCGCCGACGCCCGTGAGAAGGCGGCCCCCGTCGTGGCCGACGCGCGCGTGCGCGCAGCGGCCCAGCTCGCCGAGGCGCGCGAGAAGGCGGCTCCGGTCGTCGCCGAGGCGCGCGTGCGGGCTGCCGAGCAGCTCGCCGAGGCCCGCGAGAAGGCCGCTCCAGTCGTCGCCGCCGGTGCCGCCGCTGCCGGTGAGAAGGCCACGGCCGCCCGGGTGCTCGCCGACGAGAAGGTCGCCGAGCTCAAGGGTGAGCAGCCGAAGAAGAAGAAGGGCAAGCTCAAGCGGGTCGTGCTCCTCGGCGCCCTCGCGGGCGGTGCGGCGATCGTCGCCAAGAAACTCAAGGGCGAGTCGACCTCCGACAACTGGCAGTCGACCTACGTCCCGACGCCGGCGCCGAGCGCTCCCAGCACCCCGGGCGCGCCGGCTGCCCCCGCGGCGTCGTCCACCGGCTCGCACAAGGCCGAGGCCCCGGCGGAGGACACCGGCGGCGCGTCGCCCGACGAGGCCCTGGCGGACGAGGCCGAGGCCCCGCACCCGGTCACCACGCCGGACCAGCCGGCCGAGGTCGTCGACCTCGACTCCGAGGCCGACACCAAGTAGTCAGCGCAGCAGCCCACCGCCCCGGCGCACCTCGCGTGCCCGGGGCGGTGGCTTTTTCAGGTAGTGGCGGTGCCGGCCGGGTCCTCGACCGCCCACTCGGCCCGCACCCGCGCGGTCGCGCGGTGCTCGGCCCAGAAGGACAGGATCGGGATCGTGCCGCAGACGAGCGTGACCACGGTGAAACCGAGCTCCCACTCCGCGCGCTGGGAGAGCCAGAAGGCAGCGAAGAGGAAGATCATGTAGAGCCAGCCGTGGAGCACCCCGAGGTTGGTGGTGATCCACTCCCCCGCCTGCTGGAGGTCGGTGCCGTCGGTCAGCACGTACTTCAGGGGCATCCCCACCAGGATCAGCACCACGAGCAGGACACCGACGATCATCGCCATGGTCCGGTAGGCCTTCAGGGGGGTCGCGATGTCAGGGCTCACGGGTCCGAGGCTACCGGGGACCCCACAGCGGGCTCCCCCTCAGACTCCCCCTCCGAGGCTCCGTCGGACTCCCGGACGAAGCGCCACCAGATGAAGAGGGCGAAGGCACCGAAGACCCACCACTCGACGGCGTAGAGCAGGTTGCGCAGCGCGGTGAACTGCCCCGGCTCGGGCAGCTGCTCGACGTCGGCCACCACGAGGTCGGTCGACTCGGCGTCGCCGGCGACCGGCTCGGCGAGGACGACGTAGCCGGCGTAGAGGTCGTTGTCGAGGCGCTGCACCAGGTCGGCGATCCGCAGCTGCGGGAACACGTCGTCGAGCGGGTCCTCGTCGAAGGCACCGGTGCCCTCCGAGGGCTGGAGGAATCCCCTGACGTCGACCGTGCCGCTCGGTGGAGCCGGCGCGAGCGTCGGGTCGGCCACCCAGCCGCGGACGACGGGCAGCGCCGGGTCGGTCGCGGTGCCGGTGGTCACCGGGGTGACGACCCAGAAGCCGTCCTGGCCGTCGAGCTCACGGCCGTCGACGAACACGGTGACGTCCGAGACCCACGTGCCGCTGAGGGTGACGGGCTGCCCGACGCGGTCACCCGGGAACGGGTCGTCGGGCCCCATCACGTCGAGCAGGGCGACCGGGTCGCCCTCGGTGAGGTCGATCGCCTCGGCCTCGCGCTGGGCTTGCCAGGCGCCGTACTGCCACAGGCCGAGCCCGAGGGCCAGCCCGACGCAGACCAGCGCCACGAGGTGCGCCCCGAGCATCGTCGGGGTCAGGTAGCGGCGCACAGCCCCAGCCTACGGCGGCCTCCTCGGCTCAGGGCGCGCAGACCGCGAAGGGAAGGTGCCGCTCGCGGGCGAGCCTCTCGGCCGCGGCCGGGTCGCCGATCCGGTAGCCGATCCGTCCGCCGCTGGGGTCGGCGACCGGCTCGACGTAGCCGAGGGCGAAGTCGGGGTCGGTGCGCGGCAGGATGTCGGGCAGCCGGGCCCGGTCGAACACGTCGTCGCGCACCTGACCCAGGTGCACGGTGACGAGGTCGACGCCATAGCTCACGGCGAACGGGCCGAGCTCGTCGAGCGCCTTCATCTCCGCGGCCGGGGCCGGGGCCAGGTCGTCGGAGTCGCCGTCGTCGAACGCGACGTCGTAGGGGATGCAGGCGGAGTCGACGTACGTCGTCGTGGCCGGGCGTCCGACCAGGGCCACCAGCTCGGGGTCGGCGGCCCAGCTGTCGGTGGCCTCGTCGGCGGCGTCCAGCGAGAGGAGCCGCCGCCCCGCGTCGAGGTCTGCGCCGGCGAGGGGCCCGAACCCGTCGTCCACGGCTCGCTCCACGCCCGCGAGGTCCAGGTCGTCACGCAGGTGGAGCACCCAGCCGACACCGGCCGGGGCCGCCCAGGTGGCCTCCCAGGTGACGTCGTCCTGGGTGAAGCCGTACTGCGTGCGCAGCTGCTCGTCGACCCCGCGCAGCACGCCGTCGCTGAACAGCACGGTGCGGCGGGCGGCGTTGCGCCAGAACCGGTCGCGTGCGGACGCGGACGACTCGCTGGTGAGCTCGCTCTGCGCCAGCCGCAGGCGCAGCTCGTCGTAGTCGGTGACCGCCAGGACGGTCGCGTCGCCGGGCACCAGGGCCATCGCAGCGGCAGCCGGCTCCAGGGCCGGGTCGTAGGCCGGGTCGGCCGGCCCCTCGATCAGGCTCGGCGGCACGAACGGCTCGGGCTCGCTGCACGAGGTGAGCAGGAGCGCACAACCCAGCAGCACTCCCACCACGCCTGACTTCACCGGGACAGTCTGCCAGTCGCCTCCCAGCAGCGCGGACGGACCACAGGACCCCCCGGTCACGCGCGGTCCTCGGTCATCCACGTCGCGGACCAGACCACTCGCGCTGATGGTGCCCGCAGCGTTGACCCGGGCATGCTCGCGCGTCACGATCGATGGATGACCGAGGCAGTGACCGGCTCCCGTCAGGAGACCTCCACTGCCGCGAGCGCGCTCCTGGTCCCATCCGCGTCGCAGGTGCGTGCCCTCGTCGTCCGCCGGCCTGCCCGCGGTGGAGTGACGGTCGATCGGCGTGCCGCCGAACTCGAGGTGAACCGGCCCGTCATCAGCCAACACCGCGCCGACGAGCAGGGTGCTCGCGTGTTCCTCGACGCCCGTGACGACATCGAGCACACCGAGGAGCCGAGATGACCACCACTGCCGAGCACCACACCGCCGAGGACCACGCCCACACACACGGACCGGGCTGCGGTCACGTCGCGGTCGTGCACGAAAGCCACGTGGACTACCTCCACGACGGTCACGTGCACCACGAGCACGACGGTCACTACGACGAGTGCACGTTGTGCCAGTGCGGTGACTGCAACGACTCGTGCGCCGTCTGCGTGTGCGAGAACTGCGCCTGCCCGACGTGCAACCACGCCACCTGCTCCTGCGCGAACTGTGGAGGTGAGCCTTGCAGCTCGTGCGTGTGCTCCGACTGCTCCTGCTCCACCTGCAGGCACGCTGCCTGAGCAGGAGGCATCCGTCGTCCGTCGCTCACGGACCGTTCATCTGTGGAGCCTAGGGGACTCGAACCCCTAACCCCCTGCTTGCAAAGCAGGTGCGCTACCAATTGCGCCAAGGCCCCCGGGTGGTGCGGGTTCAGCTGGAGGAGGTCACCGAGTCGGTCGCCTCGGCCCACAGCGCCTGCTCGGCGCGACCCTCGGAGACCTTCTTGCGGGCCAGGACGGCGCCGGCGGCGGCGAGGGCCAGCAGCAGGATCTTCTTCATCTGGTGCTCCCTCGTCGTGGTGTCGTGCGGGGTGGTGACGTGCGGATCGGGTGGGCCTAGCAGGACTTGAACCTGCGACCTCTTCCTTATCAGGGAAGCGCTCTAACCGCCTGAGCTATAGGCCCGTACGCATGCCGAACACGGCAGCGATGGAACATTACAACAACCCGTGAGGGCGACCCAAAATGGCGCCGTCCGACCGGACTCGACCGGCTCCGGTTCGGCCTTCGCTCGGACTCAGTTGTCCTCGGCGAGGGTGACCTCGACGCCGCCGAGGAGCGCCGCCGCCATGTTGTAGAGGAAGGCTCCGAGGGTGGCGATCGCGGTCAGCAGGATGACGTCGACGGCAGCGACGAGCATCGTGAAGCCCACGACGCGGTCGGTGCCGATGTAGTCACGCACGTCGAACGTCGCGGTCGCCTGGTCGTCGACGACGTCGCGCACGGTCTGGTTGACCGAGTCGAAGACGCCGGCGCCGTCGAGGACGTTCCAGATCATGGCCACCGCGACCACGGTCACGATGCCGAAGGCGATCGAGAGCAGGAACGACGTCTTCATCACCGACCAGGGGTCGATGCGGGTCAGTCGCAGGCGCGCGCGGCGCGGGCCGCGCGGCTTGGCCGCCGTGGCGGATGCCGTCGCCGGGGCGCCGTCCTCGTTCGGAGAGGTGCGCAGCCCCGCCGCACCCGCGGCGAGCTTGGCCTGGAGCCGCTCGGCGAAGCCGGGGCGCACGGCGGTGTCGCCGACCGACGTATCGGCCGCGTCGTCGCGGGACCGGGCCGGCGCTGCCGGGGACGCCGGCTTCGCGGCGCTCTTCGGCGCCGACTTCGGGGGCCCCGAAGACGCCTTCTTGGCTGCCGCCTCCGGCGGCGTGGTGGTCTTCGGCGGAGCGGACTTGTCGGTCATCAGCCTTCATCCTCCCCGGTCTCGGGTGCGCCTGCGTCGGGTTCGTCGGACGGGTCCTGGGCGACGTCGGTCTCGACGACCGCACCCGTCTCGGCCCCGATTGTGGCATCCGAAGCCTGAACGTCAGAACCGTCAGCACCCTCGGCACCCTCCTCGAGCACCTCCTCGACGACCTTCGCCTCGACGGAGCGGGCGACCACGGCGACCGAGTCACCCTTCTTGGGCGTGACGAACTTGACGCCCATCGTGGAGCGGCCGGTGACCCGGAAGTCGTCGTTGATCGGGCTCCGCACGACCTGTCCCCCGGCGGTGATCGAGAGGATCTCGTCGCCGTCCTCGACGATGAAGCCGCCCACCAGACCGCCACGGTCCTCGTTGGCCAGCGCCATCGCCTTGATGCCGAGCCCGCCACGGTTGGTGACGCGGTACTCGCTGATCCGCGAGCGCTTGGCGAACCCGCCGTCGGTGATCGTGAAGACGTACTGCACCTTGAGGTCGGCCTCGGCCATCGCGTCCTCCGAGGCGTCCTCGACCGCGATCTGCGCGGCGCGGATCACCGACATCGACAGCACGGCGTCGTCGTCGGTGCGGAACTTCATGCCCGTGACGCCGGACGTCGCCCGTCCCATCGGACGCAGCTGGGAGTCGTCGGCCTTGAACCGGATCGCCGAGCCCTTGCGCGAGACCAGCAGGATGTCGTCGTCGCCGTCGACGAGCTGCGCGCCGATCAGCTCGTCGTCGTCCTCGCGGAAGTTGATGGCGATGACGCCGGCCTGACGCGGGGAGTTGTAGTCGCCCAGGCGGGTCTTCTTGACCAGGCCACTGCGGGTGGCGAGCACGAGGTAGGGCGCCTGGTCGTAGTCGCGGATCGCGAGCACCTGGGCGATCGACTCGTCGGGCTGGAAGCTCAGCAGCCCGGCCACGTGTCCGCCCTTGGCATCGCGCGACGCCTCGGGCAGGTTGTAGGCCTTGGTGCGGTAGACCCGGCCGGCGGTGGTGAAGAAGAGCAGCCAGTGGTGGTTGGTCGTGGCGATGAAGTGCTCCACGACGTCGTCACCGCGCAGGCTCGCGCCGCGCACGCCCTTGCCGCCGCGCTTCTGCGTGCGGTAGGCGTCGGCGCGCGTGCGCTTGGCGTAGCCGCCGCGCGTGATCGACACGACGAGCTCCTCGTCCGGGATGAGGTCCTCCATGGAGAGGTCCCCGTCGGCGGCGATGATCTGGGTACGGCGCTCGTTGCCGTACTTCTCGACGATCTCGGTGAGCTCCTCGCCGATGATCCGGCGCTGGCGGGCCTCGTTGGCGAGGATGTCCTCGAGGTCGGCGATCTCGAGCTCGATCTCGGCGAGCTGGTCGATGATCTTCTGGCGCTCGAGCGCGGCCAGGCGACGCAGCTGCATGTCGAGGATGGCGTTGGCCTGGATCTCGTCGATGTCGAGCAGCTCGATGAGTCCCTGGCGGGCGTCGTCGACCTCGGGCGAGCGCCGGATGAGGGCGATCACCTCGTCGAGGGCGTCGAGCGCCTTGACCAGGCCGCGGAAGATGTGGGCCCGGCGCTCGGCGTCGGCGAGCAGGTAGCGCGTGCGGCGCTGGATGACCTCGACCTGGTGGGCGACCCAGTTGGAGACGAACTGGTCGATCGACAGGGTGCGCGGCACCCCGTCGACCAGCGCCAGCATGTTGGCGCTGAAGTTGGTCTGCAGCTCGGTGTGCTTGAGCAGGTTGTTGAGCACGACGCGGGCGACGGCGTCGCGCTTGAGCACGACGACCAGGCGCTGTCCGGTGCGGCCCGAGGAGTCGTCGCGGACGTCGGAGATGCCCTGCACCTTGCCGGAGTCGGCGAGCTCGGCGATCTTGAGCGCCAGGTTGTCCGGGTTGACCATGTAGGGCAGCTCGGTGATCGACAGGCAGGTGCGGCCCTTGGCGTCCTCGTCGATCTCGATGACCGCGCGCTGGGTGATCGAGCCGCGGCCGGTGCGGTAGGCCTGCTCGATGCCCTGACGACCCACGATCAGGGCGCCGTTGGGGAAGTCGGGGCCCTTGATCCGCTCGATCAGAGCGTCCTGCAGCTCCTCGCGGGAGGCGTCGGGGTGCTCGAGCGCCCACAGGGCGCCGTCGGCGACCTCGCGCAGGTTGTGCGGCGGGATGCTGGTCGCCATGCCGACCGCGATGCCGGCCGAGCCGTTGACGAGGAGGTTGGGGTAGCGCGCCGGCAGCACGGCCGGCTCGGACGAACGGCCGTCGTAGTTGGGCCCGAAGTCGACGGTGTCCTTGTCGATGTCGCGCACCATCTCGAGCGCCAGCGGCGCCATCCGGCACTCGGTGTACCGCATGGCGGCGGCGGCGTCGTTGCCCGGCGAGCCGAAGTTGCCCTGGCCGTTGACCAGCGGGGCGCGCATGACCCACGGCTGCGCGAGGCGCACGAGGGTGTCGTAGATCGCGGAGTCACCGTGCGGGTGGTACTGACCCATGACGTCACCGACGACGCGCGAGCACTTGCTGAACCCGCGGTCGGGGCGGTAGCCGCCGTCGTACATCGCGTAGAGGACGCGACGGTGCACGGGCTTGAGTCCGTCACGGACGTCGGGCAGCGCGCGGCCGACGATGACCGCCATCGCGTAGTCGATGTAGGCGCGCTGCATGGACGTCTGCAGCTCGATCGGCTCGATCCGGCCGCCCGGGCCCTCGGGGGGCGTGCCGTCGGTGGGAGTGGTGGTCATGTCTTACTCACAATCTTTCGATATCAGCGTCGTGAGGCGCGTGCGCCGGCAAGGCGGAGGAGCGAAGGCGGCCCGGGTCTGGCCGTCGAGCGACGAGGACGCCGCCAGGGCGCGCGCATCGCGGCGACTGATCAGATGTCGAGGAAGCGGACGTCCTTGGCGTTGCGCTGGATGAAGGAGCGGCGCTGCTCGACGTCCTCGCCCATGAGGATCGAGAAGATCTCGTCGGCGTGCGCGGCGTCGTCGAGGGTGACCTGGAGCATGAGCCGCTGGTCGGGGTTCATCGTGGTCTCCCACAGCTCGTCGGCGTTCATCTCCCCGAGGCCCTTGTAGCGCTGGACCGGGTTCTCCTTCGGGAGCTTGCGCCCGTTCTCGAGGCCGTGGGCCATCATCGTGTCGCGCTCGGCGTCGGAGTAGACGAACTCGTGGTCGGACGGCGGGCCGGTCCAGCGGATCCGGTAGAGCGGGGGCTGGGCCATGTAGACGTAGCCGTGCTCGATGAGCGGCTTCATGAACCGGAACAGCAGCGTGAGCAGCAGGGTGTTGATGTGGTGGCCGTCGACGTCGGCGTCGGCCATCAGCACGACCTTGTGGTAGCGCAGCTTGTCGAGGCTGAACTCCTCGTGGATGCCGGTGCCGAGGGCGGAGATGATCGCCTGCACCTCGGTGTTGGCGAGCACCTTGTCGATGCGGGCCTTCTCGACATTGAGGATCTTGCCGCGGATCGGGAGGATCGCCTGGACGCGCGAGTCGCGGCCCTGGCGGGCCGAGCCGCCGGCCGAGTCGCCCTCGACGATGAAGACCTCGCACTCCTCGGGGTTGGTCGACTGGCAGTCCGACAGCTTGCCGGGCAGTCCGCCGCCGCCGAGCAGCCCCTTGCGCGAGCGGGCCAGGTCGCGGGCCTTGCGCGCCGCGATCCGGGCCGAGGCCGCGGCCTGGGCCTTGCGCACGATGTCGCGACCCTCCTGCGGGTTGCGCTGGAACCAGTCACCGAGCTGGTCGTTGGTGATGCGCTGGGTGAAGCCCTTGGCCTCGGTGTTGCCGAGCTTGGTCTTGGTCTGGCCCTCGAACTGCGGCTCGCCGAGCTTGACCGAGATGATCGCGGTCAGGCCCTCGCGGATGTCGTCGCCCTTGACGCGGTCCTCGGGCTTCTTCATCAGCCCCCACTCCTCGCCCCAGTGGTTGACCAGGGAGGTGAGGGCGGTGCGGAAGCCCTCCTCGTGGGTGCCGCCCTCGTGGGTGTTGATGGTGTTGGCGAAGGTGTGGACCGACTCGCTGAAGGTGGTGTTCCACTGCATCGCGACCTCGAGGCTCATGTGGTCGCCCGGCGCGTTCTCCGGGGTCTCGGCCTCGAAGGCGATGATCGACGGGTTGGCGACGTGCTTGCGCCGGTTGAGGTGCTCGACGTAGTCGACGAGCCCACGGTCGTACTTGAAGACCTGCTCCAGGCCGCCGTCCTCCGAGCGCTGGATGGCGTCGTGGCCGGCGCCGTCGACCTCGTTGTCGACCGTGTCGTCCTCGACCGCGCTCACCACGTCGGCGGCCGCGGGTCGCTCGTCGCGCACGACGATCTCGAGGCCCTTGTTGAGGAAGGCCATCTCGCGGATGCGGCTGGTGATGGTCTCGAGGTTGTAGGTGACGGTCTC